>JAYSFH010000165.1:0-7968 GCA_041913405.1 Dongia sp.
GAAGATGCAGAAGCCCATCGCCATGTCGCGCTCGGCGTGATGTCCCGGCGGCCGCACCGCGCAGAAGGCGTTCTTGAACTCGCCGCGGATGACAGCACCGACCGCGGCGGCCACCGCCCCGGCCGCGCGCAAGGCCGCCTCGCCGGAGCCGGGCGACATCACCGTATCGCCGTCAAGCTGCACCCAGCCCTGCTCCGGCACCGAAGCCAGCGCGTGGCGCACGTAGTCGGCGTCATGCACCCGCTCGATCTGTGCGATCTCGGCCAGCGGCGCCTCGCGCCAGATCACGTCGTTGAACTCCGGTCCCTTGACCGCCTGCAGCACCGCGCCAAGCCGCTGGATCCGCTCCGGATGGCCGGGCCCGGTGTCGTGCTGCAGGCAGGCCGCATGGGTGTAGAGCGCCGTGGTCATTCCGCGTCCTCGGATCCTGCATCATCGGTCGCAGGCGCCGCTTCCTCGGCGGCCGCCGGCGGCGGGGAGTCGATCGCCTCGGTGCCCGAGATCCGGCTGAGTTCCGCCCGAACGCCGCCTTCGGCCCAGAACAGGCTGCCTGGCTGCTCGGGGTTCCAGGCGGCCGATGCAAGGTCCCGGCCGAGACAGATCACGGTGATCGCGCCGAGATTCTCGGCGAAGCTCGGGTTGCTGCAGATGCCCTGGGTCAGGGTCGCGACCGACTGACGATCGATCCGCAGCACCTGGCCCGATCCGACACCCGCCGCCGCTTCGCCCTCGACCCTTTCCACCCGCCAGAGGCCGACCAGCCGATCGACCGGATCCGCCGTGTTGCGCGTCAGGTCCTGCGGTCCCACCTGGTCCTGCGCCGAAGCAAGGCATGGCACCAGCACAAACACGCCGAGCAGAAAACGCATCACTGTCCGTTGCGCCATGCCTTCCATCCGAAACCGAGCAGCAGCAACCAGCCGAGCAGCATGAAGAGGCCGCCGACCGGCGTCAGATAAGCGAGGCCGCGCCAGCCGATCAGCGCCAGCCCGTAGAGACTGCCGGAGAATAGCAAGGCGCCGAGGCAAAAGCACGATCCGGCCCAGCCGCGCAGCCGCGCATACCCTGCCGGCAGTGCGACCAGAGCCAGCAGCGCCGCCGCATGCCAGAGCTGATACTGCGCACCGGTCTTCACCCATTCGGCCGCCGCCGGTCCGATGAGCGGTTCCGCGCCATGTGCCGACCAGGCGCCGAACCCGACGCCGCAGAGCCCGTTGAACCCGGCCGCAACCAGCCACTTCCCCATCATGCCGCTCCTCATCCTCGATCGGATTGCCTGTAGCATTGTTGTTCGGCCATGGCATTATCGCGCATCGACGCACCGCGGGTGATTGCTTACATGACCGAAACCAGCATCCTCTACGAGCGCCAGGGCGCGATCCGGCGCATCACCCTCAATCGCCCGGAGAAGCTCAACAGCTTCACCCGCGCTATGCTGGGCGAGCTTGACGATGCGCTGACCGACATTGCCAACGACGACGAAGCGCGGGTGCTGGTCATCACCGGATCGGGGCGCGCCTTCTGCGCCGGCCAGGACCTGCGCGAGGCCGGTGCGGTCGAGGACGGCGCCGCGGTCCGCGCCGTGGTCGAGCGGCTTTACAATCCGGCGATCCGCCTGCTGCGCAGCCTGCAGATCCCGGTCCTCGCCGCGGTCAACGGCATCGCGGCGGGTGCGGGCGCCAGCATCGCCATCGCCTGCGATCTGGTGATCGCCGCGGAATCGGCGAGCTTCGTCCAGGCGTTCTCCAAGATCGGCCTGGTCCCCGATGCCGGCGGCAGCTATTTCATGCCGCGCCTGGTCGGCTCGGCCCGCGCGCTTGGCTTGGCGCTGCTCGCCGAACCGGTGGATGCGAAGACCGCGGCGCAATGGGGCCTGATCTGGAAGGCCGTTCCCGATACTGATTTTGCGAAAGAGATCGCCGCCACCACGGAACGCCTGGCGCAGCTCCCGACCGCCGCGGTCGCACTGACCAAACAGGCGCTGAATGCCAGCGGCCATCACTCGCTTGAGCAGCAACTGGCCCTCGAGGCGGAATTGCAAGGCCAAGCCGCTGAAACCGAAGACTTTCAGGAAGGCCTGAAGGCCTTCCTGGAGAAGCGCGGCCCGCGCTTCATCGGCCGCTGACGAAGCCCCGCCTTTAGCTAAAATTTGAGACCAATTTCCTTTTCGGCGGCGCTGTTTGGCGGATGAACTTAATCCTCCGAAAAAGCGCGCTTTTAACGAATCTTTCACCTCAACTCGGCACGATCACATCATCGGGTACAGGTCTCTGCGTTTTCCCCGCTGAAAGGGCGAAGCTCTGCGAGCCTCCATGATCGTTTCGAACACATTGCGGTCGATCCCCGCAACCAGCAGACGAGCGGTGCGTCTTGTCATCAAGATGCTGCCGATCCTGGTGCTGGTCTGCGGCATCGCGCTTTCCTGGTATCTCGCCCATGTCATGCGCGGCGAGATCGAGCGCACCGCCGAGGAGCGCTTCGTCCATCAGATTGACCTGGTGAAGAAGCGGGTCACCGAACGCCTGGCGCATCTCACCCTGATCTCCGAGCTCGGCCTCGGCATGGTGCAGATCGTCAACAACACCAACCCCGATCAATGGACGTCCTTCACCAACGGGCTCGACTGGAAGTCGCTGACCGGCCTGATCGGCATCGGCTATGCCGAACGTGCGAAGCCCTATGCGGTCAGTCTGCTGACCCGGCTCTACACCTACTCCTCCGACATCTCGATCGAATCGCTCGGCGATCCGCAAGCCGACCGGATCTACCCGGTGACGCTGTTCGAGCCGGCTTCGTCCGCGCCGAATTTCCTCGGCCTCGACCTCGCCTCCGACCGGCGCCTGCGCCAGGCCGCCGACCGCGCGATGACCAGCGGCAAGACCACGCTCTCCAAGGTGATGACCGAGGAAGTCGGCGAGATCGCCGGCTCCGCCTTCGTGCTGGCCCCGGTCTACAGTCCAGGCAGCGCGCCGAAATCGGTCGATGCGCGCCGCGAGCGGCTGGTCGGCTGGGTGGTGCTGCCGGTCGAGTTCGACCAGCTGGTGAACGAAGCCGTCGCCGAGACCGCGAACATGGTCGATATCCAGGTCTATATGGGCGCCGCCACGCGGGAGAACCTGCTCTACGGCACCGGTCAGCCGGCGGCGGTCGCGCCCGCGGTCGAGCCAGGCCTGTTCGACATGAGCGCGGTCCCGACCTACAGCCATCACGACATCCTCGAGTTCGCGGACCAGATGCTCACTTTCGAGTTCCGGGCCCGCTCGAACTTCCTGCTGCAGCGCGACACCCGCCTGCCGAGCGTCATGCTGACGACCGGTCTCGCGGCGAGCCTGCTCGCCGCCGGCATCATCTGGTCCCTGGGCCGCGCCCAGACCCGCGCCGAGCGCCTGGCCCAGGCGATGACCCAGGATCTGCGCGCCGCCAAGGAGCAGGCCGAATCCGCCAACGTCGCCAAGACCCAGTTCCTCGCCACCATGAGCCACGAGATCCGCACGCCGATGAACGGCGTGCTCGGAATGGCGGGTCTGCTTTCCGACACCAAGCTCGATTCCCAGCAGCAGCATTTCGTCGAGGTGCTGCAGCAGTCCGGTGAATCGCTGCTCTCCATCATCAACGACATTCTCGATTTCGCGAAGGTCGAGGCCGGCAAGCTCGATCTCGAGGCGATCGAGTTCGAGCTCGTCTCCGTCATCGACAGCACGATCGACTTGGTCTCCAGCCGCGCCCACACCAAGGGCATCGAGGTCGCAAGCTTCATCTCGCCGGAAGTCCCGACCATGCTGAGGGGTGACCCCGGCCGGCTCCGTCAGGTGCTGATCAACCTTCTGTCCAACGCGGTGAAGTTCACCGAGTCCGGCGGCGTCAGCGTGACCGTGGAGCTCGCCGATGCCGAGCCGGACGACGTGAAGCTGCATTTCTCGGTGCGCGACACCGGCATCGGCGTGCCGGAACAGGCGCGCACCAAGCTGTTTTCGCCGTTCAGCCAGGTCGATGCCTCGTTGACCCGGCGCTTCGGCGGAACCGGGATGGGCCTCGCGATCTTCAAGCAGATCGTCGACCTGTTGCAGGGCGATATCGGCGTCGATTCCCGCACCGGCGGCGGCGGCGACAGCGGCAGCACCTTCTGGTTCACCGGCCGCTTCGGCCTCGGCCGCGACCATGCCGACAACACCAATGCCGTGATCGGCAACAAGCTGCGCGGCCGCACTGTGCTGATCGTCGACGACAACACGATCAACCGCGAAATCTTCGCCCGCTACATGAGCGGCTTCGGGGCCCGCGTCCTCTCCTACGAGGATCCGGAAGTCCTGCTCGCCGACCTCGAGCGCAACGCGATCGCCATGCCGATCGCGCTCGCGATCGTCGATCACATGATGCCGAACCTGACCGGCCCGGATTTCCTGACCGCGGCGCGGCGGATGCCCTGGGTGACGATCGAGAAATGCATCCTCTCCTCCTCCGCGGCCATGCTGAACCGCAACCAGGTGCTGGACCTCGGCTATGACGAAAGCCTGCCGAAGCCGGTCCGCCGTTCGGCGCTGGTCTCGGCGGTCGCCCAGGTGCTCGGCATCGGCGAGGCGACGCCGCATCGCGCCGCCGCGGTCGAGCTCATGCCGGGGAACGTCACCGGATCGCTGCTCCGCGTGCTGGTGGTCGAGGACAACCAGGTCAACCAGCTGCTGGTCACCACCATCCTCGCCAAGGCCGGGATGCGGGCTGAAGTCGCGGCCAACGGCGTCGAGGCGGTCCAGGCCGTCCACGCCCGAAGCTTCGACGTGATCCTGATGGACATGCAGATGCCGGAGATGGACGGGCTCGAGGCCACCCGCCGCATCCGCCAGCTCGGGGCGATGGGCAAGGCCGTGCCGATCATCGCCATGACCGCCAACGCCATGCAAGAGGACCGCCGGCGCTGCCTGGAGGCCGGCATGAACGACTTCGTGGCCAAGCCCATCGATTCCGCGGAGCTCTTGCGCAAGATTGCCGCCCATTGCCGCGCCGAGATCGACGAAGCGGTCTTGCATGCGGCGTCGCCGGCTCCTGCCGCCGCGCCCGAAGCGCTCTCGGACGAGCAGTCGGACGCGCTGGAAGACCTGCTGAACTCGCTGGAGCCGATCGGCGCTTTCGAAGCCGAGAAGGAGCCGGAACTGGAGAAGCGCGTCATTCACTGACGGCTGCGCGGTATTCTCTCCAAGTCGCCGACTGCACTCTATCAGGTCGCCGGCTGCACTTCTTCAGGTCGCCGGCTGCGCCGGCTTCAGGGGATCCCAGAACGCCGCATCGGCGATGATCTTGCCGAGATCCACTTCCTTGGTGACCAGTCCACGCGCCGAAGCGCCGATGAAGTTCGCCTTCACCAGCGTGCAGGCCGAGATCACGCTCGCATGCTCGGCCGATTTGGTTGCCGACACTTGCACGGTTTCGACGCCGAGGTCGGCGCCACGGAAATTGGCGCCGTCCATCGCCGACTGATCGAAGCGGACGCCGCGCAGCTCGGCATTGGTGAGATCGGCGCCGCTGAGATCCGAACTGATAAAGCTCGCCAGGTTGAGCGCGGCGTTTACAAGCTTGGTGCCGCGCAGCTTGGCCTCCTTGAACACGGCGCCCACCAGCCGCGAGCCCGAAAGGTCGAGGCCGGAGAGATCCGAGCGCACGAACTCCGCCCGCGCGCCTTCAGCGCCGCCGGTATCGACCCAGCGGACGTGGCGCGCGATCATTTCCTGCAGCTTGCTCCAGGCTTCCGGCGAGTCATCGACCCGGACGCTCTCGGAGGTGTCGGCATTGCAGAGCGCCAGCGTCGAAAGGTCGACGCCGATCAGGTTCGCGCCCTTCAGCACCGCGCCATCGAGCTTCGCGCCCGCGACATTCGCGCGGTCGAGACGCGCGCTGGTGAGATCGCAGCGGGAAAGATCGGCTCCCGTGAGGTCCACGTCCTGAAGCTTCGTCCCGCTGAGATCGGCGCCTTCCAGCTTGGCGTTGCGCATGCTGGCGCCGCTCAAGTCGGCCTTGCGCACGGTCGCTCCGCTCAACCGCGCTCCGTCGAGATTGGCTCGGCGCAGGCGCGGTCCTTCCTCCAGGTCGCTGTCGGCCGATGCGTCGGTCGCGCCGCCGTCCATCAGCAGCGCGCCGCCCCTGAGATCGGCGCCGGAAAGCTCAGCGCCGGTAAAATCGCTGCCCTTGAGCTGCGCGCCGCGGAAATCCGCCCTGAGGCAGTTGGTCGATTTGAGGTTGGTGCCGGTCAGATCAGCGCCGTAGAGATCGGCGCCTTCGAGCTGGGCGCCGGCGAGGTCGCAGTTGATGATCTTGGCGCCGACCAGCTTGGCCCGGGAGAGATTGACCCCACGCAGCGAGACACCCTCGAGCCGCAACCGGCTGAGATCGGCCCGCTTGCCGCCCTTCTCGCCGTAGAGCCAGAGCTGATGCGCCGCCAGCACGCCCCAGAGCTCTTCCAGGGCCATCGTCAAGGTCCCCGCGCTGGTCATGTTCATGGCGATGCCCCCGGGCTAGAGGGAGAATGCAAGGGCGACGCGGTCGCCGTTTCGGGTGATCGACTTGGCCGCGCGCTTCGGCAGCGGGATCTTGCGCTTGATGCAGTGTGCGATCAGCAGCGCCCCCAGAACCTGGGCGCCGAGATCGACCGGCGACTGTTCGCCGCCCTGCGCGACGACGGTAGCGGAGACGCTGACGTCAGCACCGTCATTGACGGCGATCCGGCCGAGCTTGTCGCGCTCGCTCATCTTCTTGCTGGTGATCAAGTAGGAGAGGACGGCGGTGGCGAGCTCGTCCATCGAGAAAGTCAATCGACGCTGTTCTTCGATCATACTGGGCCTTCTGACTTGAAACGTTCCAACCAGCGAGCGGATCCTCCCGCCCGTGCGGATGGCAATTCGCCGGTCAACTCCAAGTGCAAATCCGCATTGGCAAAGACAAACCCGATGGACCGATCGCCGTGATGCCGGAACGCATCGGCGGGCGACTCGGACTATTTACACAATCCTAGGAGAGTTATCGGGCCTCCGCTATGGTTTACTACCTGACAGGATCTTCAACGTGCGCGATACATCCCGCGATCGGGGTAGGACTGGCTATTTCAGTCGCATTCCCTATGATCGCCGCCGCCCAAAACACGAGGTTCCGGTGAGCGATCCATCCAGCATTGCATTGAAGGACGAGTTGGTGGCTGTGGCCCGCAAGGCCGGCGCCGTGATCCTCGACATCTACAACCGCGACTTCGAGACCCTGCGCAAAGCCGACCGTTCGCCGGTCACGGAGGCCGACACCGCGGCGGAAGGCGTGATCCTGGAAGCCCTCGCCCGCCTGGCGCCGGAAGTGCCCGTGGTCGCCGAGGAGCAATGCGCCAAGGACGGCGTGCCGCTCTCGGCGCCGAAGCGCTTCTTCCTGGTCGATCCGCTCGACGGCACCAAGGAGTTCATCGCCCGGAACGGCGAGTTCACCGTCAACATCGCGCTGATCGAGGACGGACGGCCGGTGCTCGGCGTCGTCTATCTCCCGGCGACCGATGCCTGCTATGCCGGGCTCGGCGGCAAGGCCGAGCGCCGCATCGGAACCGGCGCGCCGGAAGCGATCCGCGCGCGCGCGACGCCTGCGGAAGGCCTCACCATGGCGATCAGCCGCTCCCATGCCAACGCGGGCGAGATCGAGCGCGCCAAGGAGCGGTTCAACATTGCCGGCACCATCGTGGCGGGGAGCTCGCTCAAGTTCTGCCGCATCGCCGAGGGCGTCGCCGATCTCTACCCGCGCTTCGGCAACACGATGGAATGGGATACCGCCGCGGGCCAGGCGGTGCTGGAAGCGGCCGGCGGCCGCGTCGAGACCACGGAAGGCACTGCGCTCGGCTACGGCAAGGCGGGCTTCCGCAATCCGCACTTCATCGCCTACGGGCGCGCCCGCGCGTGAGCGCGCCGATCCTCGAGACGACCGCCGCCAACCTGGCGCAGGCCGCCAGCG
>JAYSFH010000166.1:0-5639 GCA_041913405.1 Dongia sp.
TGCTGGCCCACGGCCATGGCCGGATCGTCAACGTGGGATCGGTGATGGGCGGCGTCGGCTTTGCCGGCTTCGGGGTCTATTGCGCCACCAAGTTCGGCCTGCGCGGCTTCTCGGAAGCCTTGCGCCGCGAGCTCAAGGGCAGCGGGATCTCGGTCGCCTATGTGGCGCCGCGCTACACGCGGACCGCGCTCAACACCGACGCGATGGACCGCATGGCGCGGGACGTCCGGATGAACACCGATGCGCCGGAGACCGCCGCCGGCGCCATCGCCACCGCCGTCTTCGGCGCCAAGACCGAGCACACCATCGGCGCCATGGAGCGCCTGCTGGTCCGCATCAACGGGCTGCTGCCCGGTGTCGTGGACCGATCCCTGGCCACGCTCAATCGCCGCATGCTCGACCATGCCGATGAAGCGGGCGGAATTGTCGAGAGGAGAGCCTGACCATGAAGAAGCGCATTTTGCTGGCGGGAATCGGCCTGGCCACGTTGCTGCAGATCGGCGCCGGCGCCGCGGCCGATGAAATGGGGACCGCGATCTCCGATCTCGGCCATGCCTGGGCGAAGGTCTACTACCAGACCCCGGAGAAGCAGCAGGAGGCACAATACCCGGCGCTGGTCGCGCAGGCCGAGGCGCTGGCCCACCAATATCCCGCCAAGGCCGAGCCGATGATCTGGCAAGCGATCATCCTCAGCTCCTATGCCGGCGCGAAAGGCGGCCTGGGCGCCCTCGACCTCGCCGAGAAGGCGCGCGACATCGCCATGGCCGCCGCCAAGATCGACGAGAAGGCGCTGGACGCCGGCGCGCTCACTTCGCTCGGCGTGCTCTATTACAAGGTCCCGGGCTGGCCGGTCGGCTTCGGCAGCGACAAGAAGGCGAAGCAGTATCTCGACCGCGCCCTGGCGATCGCGCCCGGCGCGCTCGACGTCAACTACTTCTACGGCGACTTCATGATCGAGCAGGGCGAGAAGGCGAAGGCACGGGAGTTTCTCGAGAAGGCGCTGCAGGCGCCGGCCCGTCCCGGCCGCGAGGACGCCGATGCCGGCCGCAAGCAGGAGATCCAGGAGGATCTGGCCAAGCTGAACGGCTAACGCAACGAACCAGGACTTTTGCTACCATCGAGCGCCGCGCGCGCCGGTTCCGCGCGCGGCGAAATAAATAAATTTGATGTTCTACATCATGCCCGCGGTGTTTGATTGCCGCAGCTCAATCACGCAGCCGCGGCGTGAATGCAGTGCGTTTCGCTAAACGCATGGAGTCTCAGCGCATTAGCTTTCCGTCGTGATTCCGGCCACGACTCCCCGCCGGAACTCTCGTCACCCGCTGCGCCGCGCGCTAGGACCAGCATCCTCCGCCCTGCTATCGATGATAACAAGTTGTTAAGATTCGCACCTCTAGCCTGACGGTCGCATCCAAGACAACCGCGGCGGGTCCCCAGATGGAAGCAGCCGGCCAGAATCGCCCAATCACCCTGATCGTCGACGACGAACCCGGCATCCGGAACTTCGTCCAGCATGTCGCCGAATCGGTCGGCATGCAGGCGATCGGCGCAGTCTCCGGCAGCGATGCGCTCAGCAAGCTGAAGACGCTCTCGCCGACCATCATCGTCATGGACATGCAGATGCCCAATGGCGACGGCGTGCAGCTGATCCAGGGCCTGGCCGGACTCGGCATCCAGGCGAAGATCGTGATCATCTCCGGCGCCGACACGCGCCTCCTGGAAGTGAGCGCCGAAATCGCGCGCCAGCGCGGGCTCGACATTGGCGCGGTGCTGCACAAGCCGGTGCGCTTCGAGGAGCTCCGGCGCACGCTCTCCGATCTCTACAGCACCACCATGCCGTTCTCAGCGGAGACCTTGCGCGGGATCATCGATGGTGATGCGCCCATCCTGCATTACCAACCGAAGATCCGGTTGAGCGATGCCGCCTTCTGCGGGGTCGAGGCGCTGCTGCGCTGCCGCGATGCCGCCGACCGCCCCGTCGCACCGGAACTCGCGATCTCGATCGCCGAGGAAGCCGGGCTGATGCCCGCGCTGAACGACCGCATCTTCCGTGCGGCGATCGAGCAACGCCGCCAGTGGAGCGAAAGCGGGCGCGAGCTCGACGTCGCCATCAACCTCTGCGCCAGCGTCTCCTTCGCGCAGGATCTCCCCGATCGCCTGGCCGCGATCTGCACCGAGCACAAGGTTCCCAACACCGCAATCATCCTGGAGATGACCGAGCGCGCGCTGGAGCGCGACAACCTGGTGGCCATGGAGACCATGACCCGCCTGCGGCTCATGGGTTTCCGTCTTTCGATCGACGATTTCGGCACCGGCCATTCCTCGCTCGTGCGCCTGCGGCAATTGCCGTTCTCGGAGCTCAAGATCGATCGCTCCTTCGTCATGAATCTCGAGCGCTCGGCGGAGAATGCGGTGATCGTGCGATCGCTGGCGCAGCTCGCGCAGAATCTCGAGATGCGCTGCGTGATCGAGGGCATCGAGGACGCCTATGCACTGAAATTCGCGACCCAGCTCGGTTGCAACGAAGCTCAAGGCTTCCACATCGCCCGGCCGATGGCGCCGTCGGAGATCCGAGAGTTCGAGCTCACCTGGCGCTGGCGGCGCTCCTCGATCGAGGCGCCGGCCGACCAGGCTGGCCCAGCCGATGTGGCGAGCCGGGAAGTCAAGCCCGGCGGCTGAAACCGATCTTCATTCCGGCTTCATGACCGCGCGGCTCTCGCGGTCGAGCTCCTGCAGCATGCGGTGCACCCTGCGCTTGGCGGCATGGAAGCCGGCGAGCGCCGGATTCGGTGCCGCGATCTCGCCGATTTTCGACATGGCGTGCATCGCGGCATCGAGCGAGGGATAGGCGCCGCCCGCGACCGCGCCCAGCATCGCCGATCCGAGCAGCACCGGCTCGGGCGTCGCCGGCAGCGCCACCGCGAGGCCCGTGGTATCGGCCATGATCTGCCGCACCAGCGGGCTCTTCGCGGCGCCACCGCTGATCACCATCAGCCCGCACTGGATCGCCTGCGCGCGCATCGCATCGACCACGTCGGCAAGACCATAAGCGAGGCCGCAGAGGCCGGCGACATAGAGCTGTTCCAGGCTCTCGATCGTGCGCTCGAGGTCGAGGCCGGCGATGATCGCCCGGGCGTCGGGATCGGCGAAGGGCGAACGGTTGCCGAGGAACTCCGGCAGGACATGGTACTCCCTGGCCAGCCGCGCGGCGTCCGAAAGCGACGGACTGCGCGCCAGAACCCGCTGCTCGATAAACTCCAGGATGCCCTGCCCCGCCTTCTCCGCCGCGGCCTCGGCTTCGCCGAAGGCCGGATGCGCGCGCACCAGATGGTCGATGCCGGCGCCCGCCGCCGACTGGCCGCCTTCGTTCAGCCAGCGCCCGGGCAGCAACGCGGAGTAATACGGCCCCCAGACGCCCGGCACGAAACGCGGTTCGGCGGTCGAGGCCATGATGCAGGCCGAGGTGCCCATGATGTAGGCGAGGCGATCCAGCGCATCGACGGTTTCGCCCTCACGACCAGCAATGCTGCCGCCGATCGTACCGACCGCTCCGGCATGGGCGTCGATCAACGACGCTGCGACCGGCGTGCCGGGCTTCAGGCCGAGATCGGCAGCGGCCGGTGCGGTCAATCCGCTGCCCAGCGTCGTCGCCGGCTCGACGATGCGGTTGCCGATGCGCGCGTAGTTGTCGGCGATCAGTTCGGCAAGACCGACTGCGCGGAAGTAATCGTCGTCCCAACCGCCGTCATGCGCGAGATAGGTCCATTTGCAGGTAACGGTGCAGATCGAGCGCGCGGCATCGCCGCTGGCGCGGTAGGTGAGATAGTCGGCGAGATCGAAATACTGCGCCGCGGCGGCGTAGGTTTCCGGCAGGTGCTCCTTCAGCCAGAGCAGTTTCGGCGTCTCCATTTCCGGCGAGATGATGCCGCCGACATGGCGCAGCACCGCATGGCCGGTCTTGCTGATCCGCTCCGCCTGCTGGGTGGCGCGATGATCCATCCAGACAATGACGTTGCGCCGCGGGTCGCCGGAGCGGCTGACGGTGAGCGGCCGGTCGCCGTCGGCCAGGGCGACCAGCGAGCAGGTGGCGTCGAAGCCGATGCCGCCGATTTCATCAGGGACGAGCTTTGCCTCCGCCATGGCGGCGCGGATCGCGGTCGCGCAGGCCTGCCAGATGTCCTCGGAGGATTGCTCGACGATGTCGCCGGGCTCGTGCCAGACCAGGATCGGGTGGCGCGCGGTCGCAAGCAGGTTACCGGCGCGATCGAAGATGCCGGCTCTCGCGCTCGTCGTGCCGACATCGACGCCGATGAAGGCTCGCCCGCTCTCCCCCCGCACGCCCGCTTCCCCTCGATCCGGTTTGTTATGCCGATCTTAGAGTGTGTGACGGTGGGAGGGAAAGGGCGCTTGCGGTCCTACCAGCAGGTATAGCCGCCGTCGGCCAGGACGATGCTGCCGGTGAGCAGGCTGGCCGCGTCGGAAGCCAGGAACAGCACCACTGAGGCGATCTCCTCGACCTCGCCCAGGCGCGCCATCGGTGTGCCGCCGATCCAGGCGTTGTACATGTCCGGCTTGGACTTCACGAACTCGTTCAGGGGCGTCGCGATATAGGTCGGTGCCACCGCGTTGACGCGGACCCCGCGGGCGCCCCACTCCGCCGCCAGCGACTTGGTCAGGTGATGCACCGCCGCCTTGGAGGCGTTGTAATAGGATTGCTCCTGCGGTTTGTTGACGATGAAACCGGACATCGAGCCGATGTTGACGATGGCACCCGACTTCCGCGCCAGCATATGCTTTCCGAACTCGCGGCAGCACCAGAAGGTGCCGTTCAGGTTCACGTCGAGCACGTTCAGCCAATGCTCGTCGGTGACGGTCTCTGCCGGGGTTTCGCTGCGGGCGATGCCGGCATTGTTGACCAGGATGTCGATCTTGCCGTGCCGCTTTACGACATCGCTCGCCACCTTGCCGACCTGGTCGGTCTTGGTCACGTCCATCAGCACCGTCTCGACGTCATAGCCCTTCGCCTTCATCGCCTTCTGGCCTTCGGCGGCAACCGCGGCATCGAAATCGGCGATGATGACCTTGGCGCCGGCCTCGGCCAGCGCCTCGACGCAGGCGAGGCCGATGGCCCGGCCACCGCCGGTCACCAGGGCGTTGCGTCCGTTGAGCTTGAATTTGTCGAGATACATGATCGTTTTCTCTCTGGTTCTTGGTCAGTGGTCCGCAACGCCTACAGCACCCGCGTCGTCATCCTCCGCGAAGGCGGAGGATCCACGAGTTTGCATCCATCGCACGAAAGAAACTCGTGGATGGTCCGCCTTCGCGGACCATGACGAGTCAAAACGGCATGAGAAGATATCGCGTTGTGCATGGTCGTCAGCTCATCCAGTTGCCGCCATCGACGTTCAGCGTCTGGGCGACCACGTAATCGGAATCGGATGAGGCGAGGAAGACGGCGGCGCCGGCATGGTCGTCGGGCAGGCCCATGCGGCCGAAGGGCACGGCCTCGCCGACCAGGCGCTTCTTCTCGCCGATCGGCCGTCCTTCGTATTTGGCAAACAGCGCATCGACCCGTTCCCACATCGGCGTATCGACCACGCCCGGCGCGATTCCGTTGACGTTGATCCGGTGCTTGATGA
>JAYSFH010000166.1:5649-7911 GCA_041913405.1 Dongia sp.
GCCCCAGGCCGGCGGATTGGGTCAGGCTGATGACCGCCGCCTTGGTCGCGCAATAGACCGCGACCAGCTGCTCGCCGCGGCGGCCGGCCTGGGAGGCGATGTTGATGATCTTGCCGCGCCGCTCCGGCGCGCCTGCGTTCTGGGCGATCATCCGCTTCGCGACCGCCTGCAGGGTGAAGAACAGGCCCTTGGTGTTGACCGCGAACTGGCTGTCCCAGCTCTGCTCGGTCACTTCTACCACCGGCCCCATGTCGAAGATCGCCGCGTTGTTGACCAGGATGTCGATGCCGCCGGCGCGCGCGGCCACGGTTTCGACCATCTGCTCGATCGAGGCGATGCGAGTGACGTCGACCGGCACATGGAATGCCTTGCCGCCGATGGCCTTGGCTGTCGCCGCCGCGTCTTCGGCCAAAAGATCGGCGACGACGACCTGCGCACCCTCTGCGGCATAGCGTGCGGCGATGGCGGCACCAATGCCACGAGCACCCCCGGTGATCACCGCAACCTTGCCTTCGAGCTTCATGCCGCGAGCGTCCTCCCCTCGGGGTCGAAACGGTGGATGCGGCGTTCATCGGGGCGCAGCTTGATACGATCCCCGACGCGGATCCCCATCTCACCGATGGTGCGGGCGGTGAGCGTCCCGATCTGCGGCACGTCCACATAGACAAAGGTGTCGCTGCCGAGATGCTCGGCCACGCCGACCGTGCCTTCCCACCCGTCGCCGTCGCGCGCCACCGTGATGTGCTCCGGGCGGACGCCGATGGTCGCGGCGCCGAACTGTCCGGCCACCTGCTTGCCGATGAAGTTCATCTTCGGCGAGCCGATGAAGCCGGCGACGAAGAGATTGGCCGGATGCTCGTAGAGCTCCAGCGGCGAGCCGTATTGCTCGATCCGTCCGGCGTTCAGCACCACGATGCGATCGGCCATGGTCATGGCCTCGACCTGATCATGGGTCACATAGATCGCCGTGGTGGCGAGTTGGCGCTGCAGCCGGGTCACTTCCTGGCGCATCTGCACGCGCAAGGCGGCGTCGAGATTGGACAAGGGCTCGTCGAACAGGAAGGCCTTGGGCTCGCGGACGATGGCGCGGCCGATCGCGACGCGCTGGCGCTGGCCGCCCGAGAGATCGCGCGGCTTGCGCTCGAGATAGGGCGTCAGGTTGAGGATCGAGGCGGCGCTCTCGACCTTGCGGTCGATTTCCGCCTTCGGCGTCCCGGCCATCTTCAGGCCGAAGGCGATGTTGCCGCGGACACTCATATGCGGATAGAGCGCGTAGGACTGGAACACCATCGAGAGGCCGCGCTTGGCCGGCGGCACGTTGGTGACGTCCGCGCCGTCGATCAGGATCCGGCCGCCGGTCACATCCTCGAGGCCGGCGATCAGGCGCAGCAGCGTGGTCTTGCCGCAACCCGAGGGGCCGACGAAGACCACGAAGGAGCCGTCCTCGATCTCCAGCGAGGCGCCCTGGATGATCTTGGTGGCGCCGAAGGCCTTCTCGACATTTTCCAGAGTGATGCTGCCCATATGCCGGTTCCCCTATCTTCCCATCTCAGGGTGTCTTCTTATTTCACGGCGCCGAAGGTCAGGCCGCGCACCAGCTGCTTCTGGCTGAACCAGCCGAGGATCAGAATCGGTGCGATGGCCAGAGTCGAGGCGGCCGAGAGCTTGGCCCAGAACAGTCCCTCCGGGCTTGAATAGGAGGCGATGAAGGTGGTGAGCGGCGCCGCGGCGGAGCTTGAGAGGTTCAAGGTCCAGAAGGCCTCGTTCCAGGCCAGGATCACGTTCAAGAGCAAGGTCGAGGCGATGCCGGGCAGCGCCATCGGCGTCAGCACGAAGACGAGTTCCTTGGCGATGGTCGCGCCGTCCATGCGCGCCGCCTCGAGGATGTCCTTCGGGATTTCCTTGAAATAGGTGAACAGCATCCAGATCACGATCGGCAGGTTGCCGAGGCAGAGCACCACCACCAGGCCGAACTTGGTGTCGAGCAAGCCGAAGTCGCGATAGATGAGATAGATCGGGACCAGCACGCCGACCGCCGGCATCATCTTGGTCGAGAGCATCCAGAGCAGGATGTCCTTGGTGCGCTTGGTGGGCGCAAAGGCCATCGCCCAGGCGGCCGGGATCGCGATCAGCATGGCGATCAGGGTCGAGCCGCCGGCGGTCACGATCGAGTTGATCGCGTGCAGCATGTAGTCGCTGCGCTCCTGCACCACGCCGTAGTTCTCCGTGGTCCAGTGGAAGAACAGGAATTGCGGCGGGATC
>JAYSFH010000167.1:0-3660 GCA_041913405.1 Dongia sp.
CCTGATAGTCGGGAGCCCACCATTCGCCTTCGACCAGGCGGGAGCCCTTGGGCGGGGTCGCCGACCAGGTGATGCCGCGGTCGCCCTTCAGCACCCAGGCCTGGTCCTCGGGTGTCGGAATCTGGTCCACCGGCACGTCCCGCATCTTCATGATCCGGCCGCGCAGCATCGGCACGCGCTCCAGGCCTTCCGCGGTCGGGAAGGCGCTCAAGGCCCGGTCGAAGGCTTCGGTCTGGTTCGGCTGGATGTCGAGGAAGTAGAAGCTCGGCGCCCGCGCCGGCAGGCTGCTTTCCATCTCGTCGACGATGCTGCCCTGGATCTGCATCACCGCGACCAGGACGGTGAGGCCGAGGCCGAGCGAGAGCACGATGCTGGCGGTCGGCGCCCGCGGCCGGCCGACGGCGGCCAGCGCAAAGCGCAGGGCGCGGCTGCGGGAATGCGCGCGGCCCCAGCGCGCCAGACGCCGGAGCCCCACCGCGAGCACCTGGAACAGCGCGAAGGCCATCAGCGCCGCGGCGACGAAGCCGAGCGAGAGCCGGACGTTGCCGGTCGAGACCACCGCGAGGACCGCGAGCGCCGCCACCGCGAGGCCGATCGGAATGAGGTCGCGGCGGCGCACTTCGCCGAGCTCGGTCGCGACCGCCCGGAACAGCTGCGCCGGCTTGACCCGCATCGCCTGGAACAGCGAGGGCAGCGAGAAGGCGAGCGCGGTCACCAGGCCGAAGCCGGCGGCGAGCAGCAGCGGCTCGGCATAGAGCGCCGGGATCAGGCGAAGGTCAAAGCGCGCGAACAGGCCCTGCGTCGCGTAGGGCGCCAACGCGCCGAGGACGAGGCCGAGCGCGGTGCCGATCAGCGCCATGCGGGCGATCAGCAGCATGTGCAAGGTGAAGACGAAGCCGCGGGTGGCGCCGAGGGATTTCAGGATCGCAAGTGACTGGGCGCGGCCCTCGAGATAGACCCGGACTGCGTTGCCGATCCCGAGGCCGCCGATCAGCAGCGCGCTCAAGCCCACCAGGTTGAGGAACATGCGGGTGCGGTCGATGAAGTTCTTGACCCCGGTGGCGGCGTCCTCGACGCCGCGGATGCGCCAGGGCTGCTCCGGGAATTGCGCCTTCACTTTCGCCAGCCAGCGCGGCCCGGAGATCGCCGCCGGCAGCTTTGCCCGATAGAGGTGATAGACCAGGCTGCCCGGCTGGACCAGCTGAGTGTCCGGCAGGGCCGCCCCGGAGATCATCAAGCGCGGGCCGAGGTTGAAGACCTGCGAGCCGCGGTCGGGCTCGTCGGTGATAACGGCGCGGAGCTGAAAGGTCGCCTCGCCCAACCGCACCTCGTCGCCGAGCTTGAGGCCGAGGCGCTGGACCAACGCCGGCTCCGCCACCGCGCCGTAACGGCCTTGCGCGTCCTTCTGCAGCGCCGCAGCCAGCGGCATGTCGGGATCAAGCAGCATCTTGCCGTAGAGCGGATAGATGAGATCGACGGCCTTAAGCTCCACCAGGGTCGCGTTGGCGGAATGCGCTCCGTCGGCCTCGGTGGCGGCGCGCGCCATCGCCCGCATCTCGACCGTATGCGAGAGCTGGGTGCCCGACTTCAGCGCATTGGCCTGGTCCTGGGTCAGCGGCTCGTAGGTCAGGCGGAACTCGTAGTCGCCGCCGAGAATGCGTTTCCCGTCGGCGGCGATGCCGGCCTCGATCGCCGCGGCGATCGAGCCCACGCCCGCCACGATCGCCACGCCAAGAATGAGACAGAGCAGGAAGATACGAAAGCCGCGCACCCTTCCGCCGGTGCGGCCGCCGCGCATCTCGCGCAACGCGATGCGCAGCAGCGTCGGGAAGCGGCTCATTTCGCCGCCTGATGCTGCACGATCTCTTCTTCGACGATCCGGCCGTCGGCCAGGTGGATGATGCGGTCGCAGCGCCGCGCCAGCGCCGGATCATGGGTGATCAGCAGCAAAGTGGCACCGCGGCGGCGCTGCATGCCGAAGAGAAGCTCGATCACCTTCTGGCCGGTCTCGGTGTCGAGATTGCCGGTGGGCTCGTCGGCCAGCAGGATGTCGGGCTCCGGCGCCACCGCGCGGGCCAGGGCGACGCGCTGCTGCTCGCCGCCGGAAAGCTGGCTCGGGTAATGGCCGAGCCGATGACCGAGGCCCACTTCTTCCAGCGCATGCCGGGCGATCTCGAAGGCCTTGGCCTCGCCGGCAAGCTCGAGCGGGGTCGCCACGTTCTCCAGCGCGGTCATGGTCGGGATCAAATGGAAGGCCTGGAACACGATGCCGATGCGACGGCGCCGGAAGAGCGCGAGCTGATCCTCGGAAAGCGCGGTCACTTCTGCGTCACCGGTCTCCCGGTTGCCGAGGCGGATCGAGCCGCCGCTCGCCTGCTCCAGCCCCGCGATCAGCAGCATCAGGCTGGTCTTGCCGGAGCCGGAAGGGCCGACGATGCCGAGCGACTCACGGGCCGCAACCTTGAGATTGAGTCCATTGAGGATATTGACCGGGCCGGCATCGCTCGCCAGTGTGAGACGGAGGTCCGCAATGTCGATCATGAAGCCCTTTTCGATCCTGTCCCCCGATACGCCGGTGAGGCGGCGGGCATTCCTGGCGGTTCTCGCCGGCCTGGCCCTCGCCTTCCCGCTGCGCCCTGCGCTCGCCGAGGAGCCCGTGAAACTGCTTGCCCTTGGTGACAGCCTTACGGCCGGATATGGGCTAAAGCAGGGCGAAGGCTTCGCCGACCAACTGCAAACCGCCTTTCGCAAGATGGGCCGTCCGGTCACGGTTATCAATGGCGGGGTCAGCGGGGATACATCGGCGGGTGGGCTCTCTCGGATCGACTGGGCGCTCTCCGACCAGCCGAAAGTCGTGATCCTCGAACTCGGCGCCAACGACATGCTGCGGGGCATCAGTCCGGAGACCACGCGGCAGAATCTCGGCGGCATCATCGAGAAGGCCCAGGCGGCGGGCGCCAAGGTGCTGCTCGCCGGCATGAAGTCACAGCGGAACCTCGGCGCGGACTATGTGCAGCGATTCGATGCGATCTACCCCGATCTCGCCAAGCAATACGGGGTCGCGTTCTATCCGTTCTTCATGGCCGGCATCGTCGGCGCGGATGGCAAGGCCGATCCGAAGCTGCTGCAAGGCGACGGGCTGCACCCGACCGAGGCCGGTGCCAAGGTGATCGTCGATGGGATCATGCCCGACCTGCTGAAGCTGCTCGACGGGCAATGAGCGTGCCGTTCCGTGTTGCTCATGCGGGGACGGGCGAGGGCGACGTCGCGGGCGGCCACTGGTCGGCGCTGACAAGGCGCTGCCTCGCCGCCCTCGCCGATAAGGGACCGGTTCCGACCGGCGATGCCGGGCTTGGCTTCGTCTATGTGACCGACCTGCTTGGTGCGAATCTTTCGGAGATCGTCGATCACCTGCGTCTGAGCACCGGCCTCAAGCATTGGGTCGGCACGGTCGGGATCGGCATCCTTGGACATGAAGGCGGTGGAGGCGAAGGCTTTGAGGCGGCGGAGTATTTCGACGCGCCGGCGATGACGGTGATGATCGCCGATCTGCCCGCTGACAGTTTCCGGCTGTTCGAGCAGCAGGAGATCGGCACCAGCGCATTCGCGAAGCAGCACGGACGCTGGATCGAGAGCCAGGGCGCGCAACTCGGGCTCGTC
>JAYSFH010000167.1:3670-7889 GCA_041913405.1 Dongia sp.
ACCGCCTGCAGGCGATGCTGGATTCGCTCGCCGACACCAGCGGGCTCTATCTGGTGGGCGGCCTCGCCTCCTCGCGCGGGCCCTATGCCCTGGCGGCCGAGCATGTCGCCGAGGGCGGCGTCTCGGGCGTGATGTTCTCTGGCGCGGTCACGGTCGCGACCGGGTTGAGCCAAGGCTGCTCGCCGATCGGCCCCAGCCACACCATCACCGAATGCGACAGCAACATCGTGATGGCGATCGATGACCGGCCGGCGCTCGATGTATTCAAGGAGGAGATCGGCGAGGTGCTGGCACGCAACCTCAACCGCGCCGCCGGCTATATCTTCGCCGCGCTCCCGGTGAAGGCTTCGGATACCGGCGATTATCTCGTGCGCAATTTGGTCGGTATCGATCCCAACAAGGGCTGGATCGCGATCGGCGACCTGGTCTCCAAGGGCGATCCGATCCTGTTCACCCGCCGCGACAAGCCCAGCGCCGAGACCGATCTCGACCGCATGCTCACCAAGCTGAAGCAAAGGATCGAGAAACCGATCAGGGGCGGAATCTACGTCTCATGCCTGTCGCGCGGCGCGAACCTGTTCGGTCCGGATGCGGCGGAAACCCGGCGCATCAACGCGCAGCTCGGCGACTTTCCGCTGGTCGGCTTCTTCGCCAACGGCGAGATCAGCCATGACCGGCTCTACGCGCATACCGGCGTGCTGACGCTGTTTACCTGAAAGAAGCGCATCAGTTCTGATGCCAGCCCTTATACTCGTCATCCTCCGCCGTCCGCGAATGCGGACATTCGTCCGCTGGGGCGGAGGATCCACGAGTTTCTTTCGTGCGACGGATGCAAACTCGTGGATGGTACGCCTTCGCGTACCATGACGAATGTCCAAGGACATTCGTCAGTCGGCGTATTCGAGCTCCGGGTCACGCATCGGGAAGAAGCGCTCACGGCTGCGGTCGAAGGCGCGGCAGAAGGAGGTCTCGCGCACCACGCCGTCGGCATCGGCGTAGTCGATGCGGCCGCAGAAGATCAGCGCGATGACCTCGCTGTCCTTGATCAGGTTCTTGTTCCAGGTGCGCTCCGCCACCTTGTAGGTGAAGGTCGCAGCCTCGCCGGCATTCAGCAGGACGTCGCCGATCTCGTTCTTGCCTGCCGGGATCGGCACGCGGCGCGGGCTCTGCCAATGCTGCACGTCGACCGAGAGCACGCTTTCGACGATCCGCGCCGCGGAACTGCCGGTGTTGCAGATCGTATAGGTGACTTCGATCGGCTCGCCCATCTGGCAGTTCTTGGCATGGACGTCGCGCAGCACGAAGCGCGGCCGCATCGCGGCGAAGAACTCGCGTTTCACATTTTCCAGGCGGCGGCGGATCAGATGCGTCTGGCTGATGCTGGCCAGCGCGATGACCACGGCCAGGGCGGCGATGCTGGAGGAGACCGCGACGTCCGGATGCGCCCGCCAGCTCCGGAAGATGTCGCCGAACCAGGCCAGGACCGGGTTGTCCACCAGGCCCAGCCAGGCAAAGGACCGAAAGATGCCTTCGAGATCGAGGGAGGAGTTCATGGCGGTGCGTCCAGTCCGAAAGCCAGAAGGCAGGCGCAAAGGCGGCGGACGGCAATCTCCGGCCGTGCCTGAGAAACGTCAATCCCGCCGGCTTCGTTCCGCCCGGCCGGCGCGGTTTGCAAGGCCGCCGTCTTGTAGTTGAAGCCCGCCGTTTTTATGTATTATTGGACTGCTGCGGCGATTCGCCCGGTGCGGCGGTCAGGCGCCGCGCGGCGCCTCACGCGGCAGAATTGGGGCACTACAATGCGTTACTTCGTTGCCCTGAGCTTGCCCGAAGACCTGCGCTGGCAGTTGCGCCTTCTCTGCGGCGGCCTGCCGGGGGCCCGCTGGGTTCCGCCGGAGAACTTCCACATCACCCTGCGCTTCCTCGGCGACGTCGATGGCCGCGACATGGATTATGTCGATGCCGCGCTTGCCAACATCCGCGCCCCCGGCTTCATGCTGCGGCTGGCGGGGGTCGGGCATTTCGCCAGCGGCAACCGGGTGAAGGCCGTCTGGGCCGGTGTCGAGAAGGCGCCCGCCCTCTTACACCTGCATGACAAGATCGAATCGGCGGTGGTGCGCGCCGGCCTGCCGCCGGACGGCCAGAAATACACGCCGCATGTCACGCTCACCTGGCCGAAGGATCCGCCGGTCGGGAAGCTGCAGCAATATCTCGCCGGGCATAACCTGTTCCGCTCGGATCCGTTCGAGGTCACGCACTTCACCTTGTTCTCGAGCGTGCTCGGCAGCGAGAACTCGGTCTATCACGCGGAACGATCCTACGCGCTGACCGCGCGCCCGGAGCCGCTAGTGCAGAACGCGGGACGCTGAGGTCATCTCCGCCGCGGTCGACGCGGTGAGGCCGACATAGGGCGGTATCGGCGTGGCGACCATGCCCGCTTCGCTGAAGTCGCGCGAGAGATCGACCAGATGCGGCAGTGCCGCACGCGCGGCCGTTCCCGGCATCAGCTGGCGCAGCGCCACCGTCGCAACGAAGAAGCCGCCGGATTGTGCCGCCGCCATCGCATCGATCAGCAAGGCTTCATCGGGGCTGAGCAGGCGGCATTGCACGCAGCGGATATCGATACTGCGCGACGCCGACGCGGCCAGCACGGTCATCAAGCTGTCGATCGCGCGCGCCGAGCGGGAGAGGCCGAAGCGCGCGAAGGTCTGGTGCGTGACGTCGTCGAAGGATTCCTGGGCCTTGAAGGCCTGCACCCAGCTCCGCACCGCCCAGACGGTGAACTGCGCGGTGAAGTCGAGCGCGCTCACGTCCGGCATCGCCATCAACGCGTTGCGGCAATCGTCTCCGTGCTCGTGCGCCACCGGCTGGTTGTCGTTCATCGCCGGGACTTTGGCCGCTGGCGGTTTGGGCCGACCGGATCGTGCCATGCGGGATCCTTCATTTGCTGGGGAAGGTCGCGCCGGGGAGTTTTCTTCGCGGGAGTTGCCGCGCCTGCCTGAACACGGCCCGAATATGAACTCCCCGGCGCTGGCGATGTTGTAGCAGCCTTCGCGGCCAATTGCAAATCATTCTCATTTGCATTTTTCACATTCTCTTGAAGGGCGGTTTGGGGCGCTTACTTACCGGAGAAGCGGGGGTTGGGAGCGATGTTCAAGAGGCGACGGTCATTGACGGTGGCGCTGCTGGTGGCGGCGGCGATCGTCTTTTCGGTCGTCGGAAGCCGCACTTCCGGGCCGCTGGCCGATCTTTCATTCGCCATCGCGGTCGTTATTGCGCTCAGCCTGCTTTATGTCGGCTTTTATGGCCGGATTCTGGCCTGGGCCTGGATCGACGAAGCGCGGTCCATTGACGAGGCCCTGCGCAGCGTCTTTCCTCGCTTGCAACGATGGTCCTGGCCGCTGGCGCTAGTGGCGACGCTGGGGCTGGGGCTTTCGGTTGTGGTCCTGCGTCCGTTGTGGCACGCACCGCCGGAACAGACGGCGCATATCGATTACGGAGATCAGCAATGGTTGCGCGATTTACTGAATCGGAGCGACAAGCCGCATTGACGGAGTTGACGGGTTGGCAGGCCGCCCAAGGCCGTGACGCGATCCAGCGCAGCTTCAAGTTCAGGAATTTCAGCGAGGCCTGGGGCTTCATGAACCGGGTCGCGCTGCTGGCCGAGACCCAGGACCATCATCCGGAATGGTCCAATGTCTACAACCGGGTGGAGATCCTGCTCAGCACCCATGACTGCGACGGGCTCTCGGAGCGGGACCTGAAGCTGGCCCGGGCGATCGACAAACTGCTCGCTTAAGCGGAGCGGACGGGAACCTTTTCCTCGATTTCACATTGAGCTTTCGGGTGGCGAGTCCAGCCGCTTGCTGGATGGAGACGCGGCGCGTTGCGCCGACCGACTTCTCCCCGTTTATGACGGCCCTGCATCGTCCGAGGGTTCCCCCCAGCGATTCCTCGGACGTCCCCTTAGGCCTCGGCGCCATCCCCTGACCGGCCGGGCGCGGGCCCCCCCCGGCCGGCCCACCGTTTAAGCCGCCCCCCGCGGGACGACACCCAAAAATGGAGCTGTATTTTACCCGCGGCCCCCCCGGCGCGCCGGCCGCGGGGGGCCCCCCGGCGCCCCCCCGGGGTCGGGGGGGGGGGACCCGGGGGGGGGGGGGGGGGCCGCCCGGGGGGGGGGGGGGGGGGGGCGCCCATCACGGCGGGCCCGCGTGCTCCAGCG
>JAYSFH010000168.1:0-7871 GCA_041913405.1 Dongia sp.
GCACGCCGAGCCGGCTCAACTCCTCCGCCTCGGTGAGAGTGACGACCAGGGCGGCCCCCCAGTCCCGGACGCGGTCGAGGTCCAAGCCGAGATCGCGGCGCCAACCGCCGGTCACCGCATCGGGATCGATCTTGCCCGGGCAGAGCGTGATGCCGACCAACCCCGCTGCATGCGGCAGGTCCAGTTCGGCGATCTCCAGCGGATGGTCGTGCGAGGTCCGGTCCATGGCTTCATCCAATCGAGCAGCGCCGCGGGCTCGTACATGATGGACCACGGTTCCGCACGATGCGAACTGCGGTGTCGCGCGGGCAATTCAGCATGAGCTACGCACCCCGCCACTCGGGCATTTTCAGTCGCGACTCCAATCGGACCGTGCGTCTTGGTTGCATTGTCCTGCATCGACGATATCATTTTCAGTCAGCTGGAGAGCCAGCGAATGATCCTGTCAAATGATCTCCTCGGGCAGCCAAGGCAGCCACGTAGCCGGCGACCTCCGCCCAAGTCAGGCTCTTACTGAAATCGGAGCGCTCATGCTCGATACCGCAGTCGCTCTTGGAACACTTGTCCGATTAGTCGGAAACCCAGACGAAATTGGGTCTCTCCAGCAGATCTATGAGAGCAGCGGTCGGCACTTCGCCAAGGTTCAGTTTCCGGGTTCCATCCGGCGGATTCCTCTAGATCAGATCGAGGAGGTTCCCACCGCCAAAGAGGAGCCGATCGAGCGCCTGCGCTCCGCGCGTTTCGCCGAGCCCGGACGCCTACGCCAAATCCTAACGCACATCCGACTGACTGGCAGACTAGCCGACATTTTTTATAGCATGGAGGCCTCGGGGACAGACTTCCACGCGCACCAATTCAAGCCGGTCGTCAAGATTTTATCCTCGCCAACCGACAGCATCCTCGTCGCAGACGAGGTGGGTCTAGGAAAGACGATCGAAGCGGGCTTGATATGGACCGAGATGCAGGCCCGACTGGATTACTCTCGCCTCTTGGTAGTCTGCCCGAAGATCCTATGCCGGAAGTGGCAACTTGAGTTGTCCACGAAATTTGGTATCGATGCGCGGATCCTGTCCCCCGAAGACCTCCTCGACCTACTTAGGCATCCCGAGCGCGCGTCGAGGGGATTTGTCGCCATATGCGGCATTCAAGGTTTGCAGCCGCCCAAGGGTTGGAACGATGAGACGGCGAGCACCTACAATCGTCCTCCGTCCAAACTCGCGCGCCTGCTTTCTGAACAGGCGGACGAAGATTCCCTCTTCGATGTACTTGTCGTAGACGAAGCCCACCATCTTCGGAATCCGGAGACGCAGAGAAACCTTCTAGGACGCCTACTACGCAGTGTTGCTCAGTACAAGATCTTCCTATCGGCCACCCCGATACAGCTCCGCGAGCGTGACCTCTTCTCTCTGCTCAGTCTGCTAGATCCGGATACGTTTCGCCGCGAGCAGGATCTCATCAACATCCTGCGCGCGAACGAGCCGCTCATAGCTGCTCGCGACCGCGCCCTCGCCAGCTCAGACCGCAATGAGTTGGTTCGCATGCTCGATGAAGCGACCCAAGACCCACTGCTCGAGGGCAGCCATCAACTTCAGGCAATCATCGGTGATCTGATGCACATGCCAGAGACCCTCAATTCCGCAGAGCGGGCGCGACTGGCGGGACGCATCGAACAGGTGAACCTGCTTGCGAACATCGTAAACCGCACTCGCCGTCGCGACGTTCAGGAACTGCGGGTCGTGCGTCAGGTGACCGCGCGGATGGAACACATGACCCCGGTCGAACGGGAGGTCTATGACGCGCTATCACGGATCGTGAGCGAACACGCCCAACGCCAGGGAGTAAGCGCGGCATTTCTCCTCGCGACGCCACAACGCATGCTTACGTCCTGCCTACCTGCGGCCGTAGATCACTGGCTGAAGAAGATATCCGACTGGGAGAACGAGGACGAAGATGAGGACAGCGCCGACTGGTCGGATAGAGACGTTGGGCCCTTGGTTGCGCAACTCGGCCAAGCCTGCCGGGACTTGCCTTCTCCGACCGAGTTGTCTGCCTCCGACAGCAAGTTCGCCGCTTTCCGGCAGGTCATACGGACATACCTCGACAAGTATCCTGACGAGAAGGTCGTCGTGTTCTCCACGTTCCGGCCCACCCTGAAGTATTTGGAACGGCGGCTTCGCGAATGTGGAATCCGATCGGTAACCATCGACGGTCAGACGATCGATCGAGAAGCCGCTCTCTCGTTCTTTCGCACCGAGGATGACTGCCGGGTCCTATTGTCATCCGAGGTAGGAAGCGAAGGTGTTGACCTACAATTTAGTCGAACGGTGGTCAATTACGACATGCCCTGGAATCCCATGCGTGTGGAGCAGCGCATCGGCCGTGTCGATCGGTTAGGTCAGAACTCCCCCACAATTTCGGTAATAAACTTGTTCAATTACGGCACGATTGACGAACGCATATACTCCAGACTTTATGAGCGACTCGAAATCTGCAAGCGCGCGCTTGGCGACTTCGAAGCAGTACTGGGAGATGCGATCCGGGTACTGACGGCCGAACTGCTGCGGGGAGACTTGAGCGCAGAGCAACAGATTCAGCTCCTCGATCAGAAGGCCGTGGCGATCGCCAACAACCGCCATCTGGTGGAGCAGCTCGAGAACGAAGCCGTGTCTCTTATTGCGCATGGCGATCACGTCTTGAAGTCGATTCACGCAGCGCGGGACATGCAGCGGTGGATCAGCGCCGATGATCTTGCGCGGTACATCCAGGATGGCCTGGACTCCCAGTTCTCTGGAAGTCGGATCCGAGAACTTGGTGGGCCGGGACATTTCGAGTTGAACTTGGTGCAGTCCGCGCGTGAGGCATTTCAGGACTGGCTGCGGCAGAAGCGATTGCCGCGAGGTGGCCTATTGGACCGAGATGCAGGGCCAATCTTGTGCCACCTTGGCCGTCCGGCAACCGGAGAACGTGCGCGTCGACAGGTCGAGCAGATTGGGCAGAGCCATCCCTTTATCCGCTTCTTGGCCGAGCAGACCTCGGAGAGCGACGCGCTGCATCTGCGTCCGGCCGTGTCCGCCCGCGTTGTGCAGAGCCGCTTGCGCAAGCCCGTACCATGCGGTCGCTACGTGATCGCCGCCGAACTCTGGCGGTTCCAGGGACAGGTCGATGTCGAGCGCCTCGCATATGCCGGGATGGATGCACACACCCGGAAGCCGATTGCCGATGATGAGGCCGAGGCCCTTGCGAACGCCGTGGTCGAAGCCGGCTCCCCTTGGTTGACCGCCGATCTCGATCTCGACTGCCACGCACTGGCCGAACAGACCGAAGCAATCGTAGTCCGACAGCTTGAGCTTCGCTTTGACGACGAGCAGCGCGGCAAGGCCGCCGAGCAACAGGACCGGGCTGCCATTCAGCTACGAAACCTGCAGCATCGGTTCCGGCAAGAGAGCACCCGTCTGGAAGAGACGATCGATCGGATGCGGCGCTCGCCTCGGGTCAAAGGCAATCTACTCGCCGCCAATGAAGGACGGCTTCGGAAGCTGCGGCTCCGGTACGAGGAGCGGATCCGCGAGATCGAGCAGTCCAAGAGCCTCAGCTCCCAACGCGAGGCGATCATGGTCTTGATTGTGGAGGTCACCCGATGACCGGACCAAAGCGCCCGTCGCAGTCGTTCTTTTCGAGCCTCGGCGACCTGCTCAAAGCCGCCTTGCGCAAGAAGGGAGTGCCGGTACCCGACCAGGGCGCGACCCGAAGCGAGCCGGCGATCGTCGCCAACTCGGAGCCGAAGCCCGTGCCGGCCACTCGGCCACCCGCGAGCGTCCCGCACTCGAGCACCCGGCAATCTCAGGAGCGCGGTAACCAACGCTCGTCGCCGCCACCGGGCGCATTGCCGAAGCGCCACCATCCGCCGGGACGGCGGACCGCCGCCCCACCGCCGCCGCGAACCGCGCAGGCGGGCAAAGCCTCTGGTGGATCGGCACGCCCGGTCGCAACGCCCGTTGAAAGGCCTGATGCGTCGAACGCGTCAGTTGACCCGGCTCAACAGCAGCGGCGGACCGAAGAAGCGACGCGAGCGATTCTGCAGCAGCGCATCGCCAAGTTGCCGGAGTTCATTGAGGAGAGGGAACGAACAGCGGCGGCTCGGTGCCGGCCGCAACCAGCGGAGCGCGAGGACCTCGCCAAGCGTCTCGACGTTGGCACGAGTTCAATGCTGACCATAGCCGGAAGCCGATTAACGGACGTCGTGCTAGGCATCGACTTCGGTACCTCCAGCACCAAAATCGTCGCTCGGATGCCGTATGAGGCTGGCGACCCCTGCTACGCCATCGCCGCCCCGGATTTTGCGCAGGCCGAGAACCACCCTCATCTGTGGGCATCGCGGCTGTGGCTGACGCCGGACGGGCGGTTCTCGCTCGCACCGGAACCCGGAGCGAACGCGGTTTGCGGCATCAAGGCATCGTTGATGAAGCCACTCGCGGACCGCGCCATGATCCTGCACTGCGAGGGCCATGGCGCAACGGCAATGGAGGTGGCGACGGCCTTCCTGGCCCTACAGATCCGGCAAGCCCGCGGCTGGCTCTTCCAGGCGCATCAGCGGGAGTTCGCCCGGCGGTCGCTGCGCTGGTCTTACAATGTGGGGTTCCCCGCCGCAGCCCTGAACGAAACCGAAATGGCGCGCCACTACCAAGTCACAGTCGGTGCCGCCATCGCGTTGAGCAGCGTCAAAGGCTCGCTCGACATCGGCGTCGTCCGCGGTGCGGTCAGCCATGCATCCGCCGGAGAGGACGCACTGCGCGCGCTCAACGCGAGCCTCCAGCCTGAGATCGCCGCGGCCGTTGCCGGTTTTGCCCGGTCGCGCCGCCGCGAGGATGGTCTTTACGCGATGGTCGATGTTGGCGCGGGAACGCTGGATTGCTGCACCTTCTCCCTCATCGAGGCCAAAGAGGAGGATCGATGCCCCATCTTCATGGCAAGCGTATCGATGCACGGTGTGGAGCCGGCCCGGATGTGCTCAGGGGATGCCGCGCTGGAGCAGCAATTTCGTAAGGAGGTGGATCTCGTCCAACGGCAAGTGATCTGGACGACGAGACTGCGACGTGACCCGAACAGCCCGCGATGGAGGACGGGCCTGCCCCTGTTTCTGGTTGGAGGGGGCAGCCAGTCCGCAGTCCATCTTGCATCGACTACCGCACTCGACCGCTGGCTGAGAGGCGCTTCCAAGAAGGGTGGCGTGACGGTGTTGGAACTTCCGGAGCCGAGCGAACTCGTACACCGCGCCGGCGGTGAATCGCACCGTCTGGCAGTCGCCGTTGGGCTCAGCCTACCCGCTCAGGACATCCCAATCGTACAGCTCCCATGGATGATTGAAGACTTCTATACACCCCGTCATCGAGACTATTCCGACAGATACATAGAAAAATGATCTACGACACAACAATAACCCTGCATATTGTCCCTGAGAAAATCTAACTTTACTTAGTAGTACTCTTTTATATAGGAGTATGATTTCACAAATAACTCCATATCCTGGTGCAATTTGTAGCGAAACAACGTCTGACGCAGCGCCTTCTTCACTTCGCGTTCGCCGGCGTGCGTTGCTTGCCAGCCATCGAATCGGACCGCTCGGACGATTTCGTCGATGTCGTCGACGACCCGCTTGACCATGACCGGCGTATTCCCGTTCCGCGCCTCCTCGAAGAGCGCCGTCAAGGCCGCCTTGCCTCGGTCGGAGTCCTCTTGTTCCGGGGTCTCGCGCTCGGTCCTGACCACGTCCTTCGCCAGTGCCAGCAATTCCTTCAGGAAGTCGATCGAGACCAGAAGGCCTTGCTCGTGTCGCTTCTTCAGATCCTCCAGCCGCTCGCTCAAGGCCTTGAATTTCGGGTTGCCGGCATGCTTGCGCAGTCGGCCGGTCAACTTGATCGCGACTTCCTTGGCCTTCTTGGTCGGATCGCTATGGCCGAGAACGGCTTCGAGGAGATCTGCGTCGAGAACCAGTTTGTCCAGATCGTCGCGCACGGCGTCGACATGGACGTTCTCATGGATCAGCTCGATCGTCTTGGCGCCCAGCCTGTGCCACAGCAGCCGCCCGGTTCCCGTCGAAGGCTTCAAGGACTCATAGACCTGCGCCAGCCAACGATAGTCGGTCTCGTGCTGCGTCAGCACCGGGTCCGGAGACAGCGCCTCCCAGATACGGGCCAGCACGCCGAACTCTGCCGCGAACGCGTCCCGCATCGCGTCGTTGGGAATGCACTCCTGCGCGGCGATCAGCCCCTCATAGCCGCTCAGGCTGCGGTCCACGCCCGCGAAGAATGCGAGGCACTTCTGTAAGGCACCGGGGAGGGCATTGACGAGTTCGGCGATGTTCGACACCGCCTTCCGCACGCCCTCCTCGTCGAACTTCAGCGCCTGCGCGACGTCATCGAAGATGCCGAGATAGTCGACGATCAGGCCGTGCGTCTTCTGCTCGCCATAGGGCCGGTTGGTGCGGCAGATGGCCTGCAGCAGGGTATGATCGCGCAGCGGCTTGTCGAGATACATGGTCTGCAGGATCGGTGCATCGAAGCCGGTCAGCAGCTTCGACGTCACGATGATGATCTTGAGCGGGTCCTTGGGATCCCGGAAGCGGTCGAGAAGCTTTTCTTCGGCATCCCGGTCGCGCTTGTAGGGGGCATATTCCGGCTCGCCGCTATTGACCGAGATGACCACGTCGGAAATCTCGGGCGGCAGATGCCGGTCGAGCTCCTGCTTATAGAGCAGGCAGCACTCTCGATCGAAGGTCACCACCTGCGCGGCAAAGCCGTTCGGTGCGACCTTCGCCTGGAAATGCTTGGCGATGTCGGCGCAGATCGCCCGGATGCGTTCGGGCGCCTTGACCAGGATCGACATCCTGGCGGCGGCCTTGCCCAGCCGATCCCGGTCCTCGTCCGTCAGGCCCCGCGTCAGCTCGGCATAGGCCTCCTCGATCGCCTTCTGGTCGATGTGCAGGTCCACCAGCCGCGGCTCGAAATGCAGCTCCTTCGTCGCCCCGTCGCGGATGGAGTCGTTCAGGCCGTAGCGGCTCATGTAGCCGCCAGCGTCGGTGTCGGCGCCGAAGGCATAGAAGGTGTTCTTGTCGGCGCGGTTGATGGGCGTGCCGGTCAGGCCGAACAGGAACGCGTTGGGCAGGGCGTCGCGCATCTTCCGGCCCAGATCGCCCTCCTGCGTGCGGTGCGCCTCGTCCACCAGCGCGATGATGTTGTCGCGGTCGTTCAGCACGCCGTCCGCCTCGGCAAACTTGTGGATGGTGGTGATCACCACCTTCCGCGCGTCCTTGGACAGCAGCTCGGCCAGTTCCTTGCGGCTCTCGGTGCGCACCATGTTCGGCATATCGGCGGCATGGAAGGTGCTCGAGATCTGGCTGTCGAGGTCGATGCGATCGACCACGATCAGCACCGTCGGATTCTTCAGCGCCGGATGCAGCCGCAGCTTGCGTGCGGCAAACAGCATCAGCAGCGACTTTCCGGAACCCTGGAAGTGCCAGATCAGGCCCTTGCGCGGCTGGCCCGCCACCACCCGCGCGACGATCTTGTTGGCCCCGTCCACCTGCTGATAGCGGGCGATGATCTTGATCCGGCGCTGGCCCTTCTGGGTCGCAAACGCGGTGAAGCTCGCCGCCATGTCGAGAACCATCGCCGGTCGCAGCATGGTGGCGGCGGCCTGTTCCACCGCCCCCAGCGTCTGTGGCTCATCGCCGTCGCGCCAGGGACCCCAAAGGTCGACCGGCATGCGGACCGCGCCGTAACGAAGCTCCTTGCCCTCGGTCGCCACCGAAAAGACGTTCGGCACGAAAAGTTCCGGCACGTTCCGTTCGTAGTCGTCATGCACCTGAAGCGCGG
>JAYSFH010000169.1:0-7812 GCA_041913405.1 Dongia sp.
CAACCCGCCGACGACGAAGGTCGGAAAGGAGATCTGGGTGCCGGCGATCGACTTCTCCGGTGCAATCTCTGCCAGCGCCTTCAACACGACGTCGGCCACCGCCTGCTGGGTCAGGTGGCGCACCGACACTGCCGCCGGCGCCCGCGGGTTGAGGATGGAGCCTTCCGGCACCGAGATTGAAAGCGAGCGGTTGAAGCCCTCGTTCTGCGGCAGGTCCGGCGTGAACACGACCTTGACCGCATAACAGACCATCGAGATCGTGCTGGCGATCGGGTTGTTGAGGCCGTTCTGGCGCTGCGCGCTGGTGCCGGCGAAATCCAGGGCTATGCGGCCGTTGCGGATCGCGACGCCGACCTTGAGCTGCATTGGCTCGTCGGACGCTGCGTCGTCTTCCATCAGCACCGTCGCCTCGGCCCGCGCACCCTCATAGGCGAGCAGCACGCGGGTGAGCACGGTCTCCGCATAGTCCGCGATGGCGCCGCAACGCGTCGCGAAGCCTGGAATGCCGTATTTCCCCACCAGCCGCACGACGGACCGGGCGCCGACGTTGCAAGCGGCCATCTGCGCGTCGAGGTCGCCCAGCGAGGCGTGCGGGTCGCGCACGTTGCGCGCAAAGATCTTGAAGAAAGTCTCGTTCCGCCTGCCCTGGTCGATCGCCTTCAGCGGCGGGATCAGCAACCCCTCCTCGTAGATCTCCACGGCGGTGGCGGATTCGGTGCCCGGCACCCGGCCGCCGACATCGATGTGATGGGCGATCGAAGACGCGATCGCGACCAGCGCGCCATCGGTGAAGACCGGGGCGAACATCACGATGTCGGGCGTATGCGTGCATCCGGCATAGGGATCGTTGCAGATCACGACGTCGCCCGCGCGCCACTCCGACAGCGGGATCGCCTTCACCGTCTCGCGAAACGCCATCGGCATGATGCCGAGCTGCGCCGGGATGGTCGGCGCCTGGGCCACCATGTTGCCCTCGGGATCGAGGATGCCGCAGGCATAGTCGATCATGTCCCAGATGATCGGCGAGAAGGCCGAGCGCCGCAGGACCGCGGACATCTCCTCGGCGGCGGCGATGATCTCATGCTGGAAGACGTCGCGGTCGATATCCGAAAGCCGTTCGGTCATGGCTTCGTCTCCGTCACGATGAGGGCGCCGCGGGCAGAGACCCGCGCCACCTGCCCCGCCAGCAGCACGGTCGTGCTATCCCGCTGCACGATGATCGCCGGGCCCTGCTGGCTGCCTTTCGCATTCACCGTCGCGCGATGCACGACGGGAACCTCCACGGCCGCGGACGAGTCCAGGAACAGCACCGCGCGCCGGCGTTCGCTTGGGGCAGCTGCGTCTTCGCCCGCGACTTCGGGCGGGCGGACCTGGCCCATCTCGCCCAGCATCTCGGCGCGCAGGTTGACGATCTCGACCGCGCGGCCACGGTCGCTGTGGCCGAAGGTCGCCTGGTGACGGTCGTGAAACAGCCCGGCGATGGCGTTGGGATCGAAGGCATCGAGCAGGGCTTGCGGCACCTCGACGGCGAGCTCGTGAAACTGCCCGCGGTAGCGCAGGTCGAGCAGGATGGTGAAGCGGCGCCGCTCCGCCGGAACGCCGTCCGCCTGCAGCTCGGCTTCGAGTGCCGCGCGCAGCGATGCCAAGGCGGCCGCCAGCGCTTTCCGGTCGGCCTGGTCCAGCAGCGCACGGAACGCCCGCTGGTCGACATGCCGGATGTCGGTGGCGAGCAGGCCTTCGGCCGCGAACACGCCGGGATATTGCGGCACCACCACGCCGCGCATGCCGAGCTCGCGCGCCAGCATGCCGCCGTAGAGCGGCCCGGCGCCGCCGAAGGCGACGAGATGGAAGTCCCGGAGATCGAGGCCGCGGCTCGAGGTGACCGCGCGGAAGGCTTGCGCCAGCTGCGCATTGGCGACGCGGATGATGCCCTGCGCCGCCGCCTCGATCGAGATGCCGAGCGGCTCGGCCACTTGCCGGCCGATCGCCGCCCGCGCCAGTCCGACGTCGAGCTGGATCTCGCCGCCGAGATAATCATCGGCGCCGAGCCATCCTAGGCCCAGTGCCGCATCGGTGACGGTGGGCTCGGTGCCGCCGCGACCGGTGCAGGCCGGGCCCGGCACCGCGCCGGCTGAGAGCGGCCCCACCCGCAGCGCGCCGCCGATATCAACCCAGGCAATCGAGCCGCCGCCGTTGGACAAGGTTTCCACGTCGATCGCCGGCAGGCGGATCGGCTGGCCGTCGATGACGCCGGCGGTGCGCCGGCCGGGCTGCCCGGCGGTGATGATGGCATGATCTGCCGAGGTGCCGCCGACATCGAGCGTGATCGCCTGCGCGATACCGAGATCGGCGCAGAGCCGGGTAGCGGCCATGACACCGCCCGCAAGGCCGGAGGTCAGCATGTGCCCGGGACTCTGCCGGGCCGCGCGCGAGGTCGCCACGCCGCCATCCGATCGCATCAGCCGGAGACTGCCGTGGAAGGTCTCGCCGTCGAGACGCGTCTCCAGGTCGTCGAGATAGCGGCCGACGATCGGTCCGAGATAGGCAGTGATCGCCGTGGTGCTGGCGCGCTGCCACTCCTCCTGCTGCGGGTTGACCTCGTGGGAGACGTAGACCGGGCAATCGGGCAAGGCGGCGCGGATCGCCTGCGCCAGCTTTGCCTCATGCGTGCCGTTCAGGAAGGAGAACATCAGCGAGATCGCGACCGCATCGGCGCCGAGCGCGCGAATCCGATCGACGGTGGCGGCAATGGCGGCATCGTCCAGGGCGCGCACGATCCCGCCTTGGGCATCGACGCGTTCATCCACCTCGACGACCATGGCGCGATCGACCAACGGGGCGGGTTTCGTCTGAAACAGCGCATAGGTCTGCGGCCGGACCTGGTTGCCGATGTGGAGCACGTCGGCAAATCCCTTGGTCGTGACCAGGGCGACGCGCGCACCGCTCCGCATCAGGAAGGCGTTGGTCGCCACCGTGAAGCCATGCACGAAGAGGTCGATGTCGGAGATGCGCGCCTCGGTCCGGCCGGTGATCCGCGCCAGCCCGTCGACGATGCTGCCCGCGGTGCCGCGGGCGCCGGAGGATACTTTGTCCACCAGAACCAGATTGCGCGCGGAATCGACGAGGATCAGGTCCGTAAAGGTGCCGCCGACATCGGCTGCGACTGCCAACACGCTTCAATCTCCCAACGACGATTTGCTCTGGTCTTTCGGCCCGTGGGCATGATTGCAGATCCGATGACGGCGCTCAAACCCTAGCTAGGCCGCTTCGCCGCGCCGGCATAGAGGATCCGCGTCGTGTCCTCGTAGCTCTTGGCGTGGAAGGCGACGGCATCCGGATGGAAATCGGCCGCCGGAACCGGCTCCGGATCGAAATGCCCGAAGCTGTCCTCTCCGCGAACCAGCATGGCGGTATCCCGCAGGCCGCTGGTCTGGCGGACACTGGTCGGCAGATAGCGGATCGCAAAGCCGATGCGGCGATGATCGGCGCGGTTCGGCTCCGAACCATGGATCAGCCGCACATGGTGCAGCGACATCTGGCCCGGCTGCAGCACGACATCGGTCGCATCGCGCTCATCGACCTTGACCTGGATCTCCTGGCCGCGGCTCAGCATGTTGTCGGCGGCGAAGGTGTCGCCATGCGGCAGCTGGTCCCGGAGATGGCTACCGGGCACGACGCGCAGGCAGCCGCTCTCGACCGTGCTCGGGGTGAAGGCGACCCAGGCGGTGACGATGTCGGGTTTGGACAGTCCCCAATAGGTGGAATCCTGGTGCCAGGTGACGCGCATGCCGTCATCCGGACTCTTGCTGAAGAAATCCGAGGCCCAGCAGAGCAGGTTCGGGCCCAGCAGGCCCTCGACCTGGTCGAGGATGACCGGATGGCGCACCAGGTCGGCCAGCCAGGTCAGCAGCAGATGCGGTTTGTGGTTGGTGCGTTTCGAGAGGCGCCCGCCCTCTCTCTTCTCCAAGGCCTCGAACTTCTCCAGCATGTCCTGCGCCGAGGCCGCGCTGACCGCCGGGCGCGGATAGAGCACGCCGTTGCGCTGGTATTCGGCGATCTCCGCCGCGGTCAGGCCGAACCGCTTCTGCGCATCATCGGGCATGGGAACTCCTCAAAGAGACGTCGGGATCGGGCCGGAAGGCGCGCAGCCGGATCCAGGCTGATATCTTCCGGCCCGGCTCGAGCGTGAGCAAGCGCGCACCACGGCGATGGGTGTCCAGCAGGCCGTTGCCGGGCCAGGTCGTGTTGGGCTCGATGCCGATCAGCCGCGCCTTGCCGGCCCAGGGTTGCTCTTGCGTCCCCTCGAGCTCGATCCACAGCCAGGCGCAGGGAAAGACGGCGCCGTCCCAGGCGAGTTCGACGGCGATCGCATCATCCAAGCGCCGGATCGCAGCCCAGGGCGTCTCGAAGTCCAGCAGATAGGCCATGGCGGCCATCGGCCCTCTCGGCCGGTCGAGGCGAACCGGGCCGGCCTTGCCCGGAACCTCGGGCCAGCTCGTAGTCACGCCGGGTTGCAGAGGGTTGAGCGGCGGATCGAAGCGGTCATCCACCAGCACGCGCCGTGCCGCGGTGGCGATCTCGAAGGGTGCCGCCAGGAGATCGGAGCCAAAGGTCGGATGGTGCCCCCAGATCACCGAGATCGGGCGCATGCCATGCGATGTCACGGTCTCGCGGATGGTGACGGATTCGCCTTCAACGGCGATGAGCCGCTCCATCTCGACCGGCACGGTCTCGAAGCGGCGGTGCAGGCGGAGGCCCTCCGGCGTCTGATCGGCGTCCCAGACCGCCAGCGAAGCTTCGCCATGGAAGCCGTGGAACACGCCATCGAAGCTGCAGGCATCACCGCCGTTCGGGAAGAGCAACGGCCAGCCGCCCGAATAATAGTCCAGCCAGGCATTCTCGTCGGGCGCCGCGATCGTCGTGGCGGGGCCGGGCCGCGGTTGCCACGGCACGCTGCCGAGCACCGACAGGCCCTGGGCCTTGAGGATGATAGAGGTGACAGTGCCGCCGAGCTGCGGATCGACGGTGACGCTGAGATCCGCGGTCTCGAGCCGGATCGGCCCGGTCATTTGATCGCGCCCGCCATCAGGCCGCGGATGAAATACTTCTGGAAGGCGATGTAGAGGATGATCATCGGCGCGCTGCCGATCGCCATGCCCGCCATCACCAGCGGAATCTGGTTCTCGTAGCGGCCCTGGAACACGCTGATGCCCGCCATCAGGGTGCGCTTGGCATCGTCCTGCAGGAAGATGATGGCGATCAGCAAGTCGTTCCAGACATACAGCGCGTTCACCACCAGCAGGGTCAGCAGCGCCGGCAGCGACAGCGGCAGGACGATCCGCCAGAGGATCAGGAAGTCCCCCGCCCCGTCGATGCGCGCCGCCTCGAACAGCTCCTTCGGCAGGGTGCGGAAGAAGGTCGTCAGCAGATAGACCGAAAAGGGCGTGATCAGGCCGGCATAGATCAGGATCGCGCCCTCATAGGTACTGATCAGGCCGATCCTCGAATAGAGCACGAAGAGCGGCACGATCATCACCACCGGCGGGATCGCCATCAGCGCCACCGCGATCGAGAACAGCAGGTTGCGGCCCTTGAACTGCATCCGCGCGATCGCGTAGGCGCCGAGGCAGGAGACCGCCGAACTGAGCAACACGGAGCCGCCGGCCAGGATCGCGCTGTTCAGCATCCAGTGGAAGAACGGGCTGTCGAACAGCACCACGTTGAAATGGTCGAAGACCAGGGCCTGTGGGAAGCCGACCTTGTTGAAGGTGTATTCCTCGTCGCTCTTCAGCGCCGTCATGATCATGAAGATGGTCGGCACCAGGGCGATGAACACGGCGATCAGCAGCACGATCTGCTTCAGCAGCGTATCGATCCCGACCAGCGCGGGCTTGGGCGGCGCGGCAGGTTTCGTGGCTTCCATCGTCATGCCACCTCCTCCTCGTTGGCGCGGCGGCGCACCGCGAACAGCGGTACGATCAGCAGCAGCGAGACCAGGAACAGCAGCACCGAAACCGCGGAGGCGATGCCGGGCAGGTTCTGCCGCACCACCGCGCCGAAGATGTAGAGCTCGACCACCATGGTCGAGGTGCCCGGCCCGCCGCGCCCGCCGCCCATGATGTAGACATAGGCGAAAACCGAGGAGAGCATGGTGATGACGCTGACGACGACGTAGAACTCGATCACCACCCGCATCTGCGGCAGGATGATGTAGCGCACCCGCTGCCACCAGTTGGCGCCGTCGAGCCGCGACGCTTCCAGCAGCGATTCATCGAGGTTGAGCAGTCGCGCCAGGAAGAGGACAATGCCGAGCGCAGCCTCGCGCCAGATGATCAGCAGCATCACGGTCCAGAGCGCGTAATCCGAGGAGCCGATCCAGTCCAGCGCCAGGAAGTCGGCGCCGAGCCAGCGCAAGGCTTCGTTCACCGGCCCGTTGAACTGGAACATCTTCTTCATGATCGCGGCGATGATCGGCACCGCCAGGATGTAGGGCACGAAGATCACGATCCGGTAGAGCTTCCAGCCCTTCAGCCGGTCATAGAGCAGGATCGCGATCAGCAGCGACCAGGCCACCATGATCGGGATCGCGACCAGCAGCATCAGGTTGTGCCGCACCGCCTCCCAGAACAGGTCCTGGCCGAAGATGAGCTCGTAGTTCCGCAAGCCGATCCACGGGCCGTCGATGCCGCGGATCTGCTTGAACGAATACTCGAAGATCTGCACCAGCGGATAGCCGAAAACGAACAGCAGCAGGGCCAGCAAGGGCGCGATGTAGAGATATGGCTTCTGGCGCGAGGTCTGGTGCATCACCGGCAATCTACAAAAAGCGTCACCCCCGGGCTTGACCCGGGGGTCTGTCTCCTGCGGAGCGAGATGCCCGGGTCAAGCCCGGGCATGACGATACCAAGCAAGCGCCGATCAGCCGAGATCCTTCGCCCACTTCTTGTAGTGGTCGACCATGTCCGGGTTGAAGTCGCGCCATTCCTTGGCGACCTTGGCCGCGAGCGCACCGGCTTCGGCGCCGGTGATCTTGCCGGCGACCACCTGCTGGCCGGCAGGCAGCAGCGCTTGCTCGTACCACTGGCCCGGCACCACGTTGGCGACGTAGGGGATGTTCTCGCCCTGGCCCCAGCGCTTCCACATCGCGACCACCGACGGATCGGTGATGACCGAGGTGTCGAAGGTGCTGTTGGAGGGCAGCCAGCCGGTCTTCTCGTGGAGCAGCTTCAACTGCTCCGGCGCCTGCATGAACTCGAGGAAGGCGGCCGCGGCCTTCGGGTCCTTGGCATCCTTGGAGATGCCGATGCCCTGGGCGTCGAAGATCGGCTTGCCGGCGAGCTTGCTCTTGCCGAAGACCGGCATGACCATCGCGCCGATCTTCCCGTTGGTCGCCTTGCTGTCGGCCGGCATGCGCGAGCCGATCGATTCGCCCATCGCCACCTTGCCGGCGACGATCAAATCGATGCCCGGGTAGAGCTCGGTCGAGGACATTTCCGGATTGAGGAAGCCGGCCTTCTTCAGCTCCTCGAGCTTGACCCAGGGCGCGTGATAGGCGGGATCCTCGAAGCTGCGCTCGCCGGTGAAGAGCTCGACCGCCTGACCGGGGGAATCTACGCATTGCGCCAGGCCGTGGCCGAAGAACCACTCACCCCAATAGCCGTCCTGGATGCCGCCGCCGACCGGCGACATGCCCGCCGACTTCAGCTTCTCGCAAGCAGCCAGGAAACTGTCCCAGGTCTCCGGCGCCGCTTCCGGGTCGAGCCCGGCCTTCTCGAACATGTCCTTGTTGTAGATCCAGATCATCGGCAGCGG
>JAYSFH010000170.1:0-7766 GCA_041913405.1 Dongia sp.
ACGCCCGAGGCGGTGAGCGCTTCCAAGGCCCTGTTGCGGGTATCGATCACCAGGAAGGGCGAGGATGCCTTGCGCAAGGCTTCGCCGATCACGGAGCCGACCCGGCCATAGCCGACCAGGATCACATGGTTGTTGAGCTGCGTGGTCTTGATCTCACGCGCGGTCGCCTCCGCGCCCGGCGCTGCTGCCGGATCGAGCTTGGCGCGGAAGCGGTCCAAGAGGACGAAGGCGGTCGGGTTCAAGAGGATCGAGATGATCGCGGCGGCGAGGACCAGGTCCTGCGCCTCCTGGGTGAGGACGCCGAGCGCCACGCCGAGACCCGCGAGAATGAAGGAGAACTCGCCGATCTGGGCGAGACTCGCCGAGATGACCAGGGCGATCTGGGTCGGATGGCCGAAGGCGCGGACTATCAGGAAAGCCGCGACCGACTTGCCGAAGATCACGATCGCCAGCGCGCCCAGCAACGGCCAGATCATATCGACCAGCACGGCCGGATTGAGCAGCATGCCGACAGAAACGAAGAACAGCACCGCGAAGGCGTCGCGCAGCGGCAAGGTCTCCTCGGCAGCGCGGTGGCTCAATTCGGATTCGCTCAACACCATGCCGGCGAAGAAGGCACCCAATGCAAAGGAGACGCCGAACAGCGCGGCGGCGCCGAAGGCGATGCCGAGCGCGATCGCCAGCACCGCGAGGCGGAACAGCTCGCGCGACCCGGTATGGGCGATGTAATGCAGGATCCAGGGCACGGCCTTGCGCCCCAGCACCAGCATCACCGCGACGAAAGCCGCGACCTTGCCGAGGGTGATGCCGAGCGTCGCGCCGATGTCGCCGAGGCTCACCGCCTCGCCTCCGCCCTCCGTGCTGGCGGCAATGCCGGCGAGCGGCGGCAGCAGGACCAGGGTCAGGACCATGAACAGGTCCTCGACGATCAGCCAACCGACGGCGATACGGCCTTCGGTGCTCTCGATCAAGCGGCGCTCCTGGAGTGCGCGCAGGAGCACGACGGTGCTGGCGACCGAGAGCGCCAGGCCGAACACGATGCCGTCGGTGAGCTTCCAGCCCATGATCGCGGCCAGTCCCCAGCCCAGCAGCGTCGCGACCGCGATCTGCCCGATGGCGCCGGGAACGGCGATCGACTTCACCGCCAGCAGGTCCTTGAGGGAGAAATGCAGCCCGACGCCGAACATCAGCAGGATCACGCCGATCTCGGCCAGTTCGGTGACCAAAGCCTGATCGGCGACGAAGCCCGGCGTGAAGGGACCGACGCAGACACCCGCGAGCAGATAGCCGACCAGCGGCGAAATCTTCAGGCGCTGCGCCAGCGCGCCCAGGATGAAGGCGAGCACGATAGCGCCGACGATGGCCGCGATCAGTGGGGTGTGATGTTCCATCCTGCTCCTGCTCCGCTGCGGGTCACAGGAAAGTCTTAGCAGGTCTGGCCGGAATTCCTAAAGCAAAGGGGGGCCGAAGCCCCCCTTTTTCGAAGCGATTCGTCGCGCCTTACGACGCGCTGGCCTGCTCCGGCAACGCCTGCACCGGCATGCCGGGGCCGATCTTCTGCAGGTTGCCGGTGATCACCTTGTCGCCGGCCTGCAGGCCCTTGTTGATCACGACCTTGTCCCCCATCAGCGCGCCGGTCTCGATGAAGCGCTGCTCAACCGTGCCCTTCTCGCCGATCACGTAGACGAAGCGGCCCATCTGGCTGGAGCCCAGCGCCATCTGCGGCACCAGCAACGCGTCCGGCTCGTCGGTGAGGTGCAGGCGCACTTTCACATACTGTCCGGGCAGCAGCGCCTTGTCGGCATTCTCGAGCGTCGCCCGCGCGGTGATCGTGCCGGTGCTGCGATCGACCGTGTTGTCGAGGAAGGTGAGCTTGCCAGAGACGCGCGGCGTATCCTCGCCGGCCAGGGTGATATCGACGGAGAGCTCGCCCTTGGCGCGATACTTCTGGATCAGCGCGAGATCGGTCTCGCTCGGGTTGAAGGTCGCGTAGATCGGCGAGAGCTGGACCAGCGTGTTGATGTTGGTCTGCTGCGGCGTCACCAGCGCGCCTTCATGCACCAGGCTCTTGCCGAGCCGGCCGCTGAAGGGCGCGCTGATCTGGGTGTAGCCGAGGTTGAGCTGCGCCGTCCGGATCGCGGCCTTGTCCGCCATGATCGCGGCCTGCGCCTGATGCATCAGGCTGGTCTTCTCTTCGTTGGTGTCCTTGGCCACGGCGCCGGTTGCGGTCAGCGCGGCGTTGCGCTTCTGGCTCGAGGTCGCGTATTCGAGCGCGGCCTGGTTGCTCTGCAGCCGCGCCTTGGCCTGATCCAGCACCGCCTGGTAGTCGTCGGGATCGATCCGATAGAGCAGATCGCCCTCGTTCACATCGGCGCCGTCGGTGACTCCGGTCTCCTGCAGATAGCCGCCGACCTTGGCCTGCAGGGTCACCTCGCGGATCGCCTCGGTGCTGCCGACATATTCAAGGTACACCGGGACGGTGGTCTTCGAGACCACCGCGACCGGAACCGGGAAAGCCTGCGGCGCGCCGCCTTCCGGCGCCTGCTCCTGCTGCGCCGCATCGGCCGCGACGATCTCGCGGAAGGCCTCGGGGAAAACGAACTTCACGGTGCCGTAGCCGGCAGCGGCGACGACGGCCAGTCCAAGAGCAGCGGTCCAAACACGCATGACCTAGTCCTCCAATGTCCTCGATCGGGCCGATGGGTCAGATCGGCCCGGTTCCAATCTCATTCGCCCGCGGCCAATCACTCACCCGCAACGGGAGCCGCGGTCTTGTGTTGCTCTTCCTCGGCGCCGGCACGACCCTCGCGCCAACGCTCAATCAGGGCGTAGAAGACCGGCACGAAGGCCAGGCTGAGCAACGTCGCCGCCAGCATGCCGCCGAACACCGTGGTGCCGATCGACTGGCGGCTGGCCGCACCCGCCCCGCTCGCGGTCATCAGCGGCACCACGCCGAGGATGAAGGCGAAGGCGGTCATCAGGATCGGGCGCAGGCGCAGGCGGCCGGCTTCCATGGCGGAATCGACGATGGTGTGGCCTTCGAGGCGCCGGCGCTTGGCGAATTCCACGATCAGAATCGCGTTCTTCGCTGAGAGGCCGATCAGCATGACGAAGCCCACCTGGGAATAGACGTCGATCTGCATCCCGGCCGCCCAGAGCGCCAGCACCGCGCCGAACAGCGCCAGCGGCACGGCGAGGATCACCATGAAGGGCATGGAGAAGCTCTCATACTGCGCCGCCAGGAACAGGAAGACGAAGATCAGCGCGCCGGCAAAGACCATGATCGCGATGTCGCCGGCCTTGAGCTCCTGATAGGTGATGCCGGTCCATTCGAAGCTGTAGTCGCCCGGCAGCACCGACTTGGCCACCCGCTCCATCGCCTTGATCGCCTGGCTCGAGCTGTAGCCCGGGGCCGGGCCGCCGTTGATCAGCGCCGAGGCATAGGCGTTGTAATGCGAGATGAACTCCGGCCCGACGGTGGGCTTGAGCTCGCCGAGCGTGCTCAAGGGCACCATGCGGCCCTCGTTGTTCCGCACATAGAGCCGCGAGATGTCGCCGGCCTGGGCGCGGGCACTCTGCTCGGCCTGCATGGTCACCCGGAAGGTGCGACCGAACTGGTTGAAGTCGTTCACATAGAGCGAGCCGAAGAAGATCTGCAGGGTGCTGAACACATCCGGCAGGTCGAGACCCAGGAGCTTCGCCTTGGTGCGGTCGAGCTCGTAGTCGTATTGCGGCGTCGCGGTCGAGAAGGTCGAGAACAAGGCGTGCGGGTTGAGCTCGGGCTGCTTGCGCGCCTCGCCGAACACAGCCTGGGTCACCTGGTCGAGCTCGGCGCTGCTGCGGCCGGTCAGGTCCTCGAGCTGGAACTCGAAGCCGCCGGTGGCGCCGACGCCCGGGATCGACGGCGGGTCGAAGCTCAAGGCAATGCCGGCCGGCAGGCTCAGCAGCTTGCCGCGGACCTGGTTGACGATGTCGGAAGCCTTCTCGCCAGGCCCGCGCTCGGCCCAGGGCTTCAGCACCGCGAACTCAACGCCGGTGTTGGACTGCGCCGCGCCGGTCAGGAAGTTGAAGCCGGCGACCGAGACCACGTCCGAGACGCCCGGGGTCGCCTTCAGGATCTCGCGGACCTGGGTCGCCACTTCCTCGGTGCGCTCGACCGAAGCGCCGTCGGGCAGCTGGATGACCGCGAAGAAATAACCCTGGTCCTCGACCGGCAGGAAGGTGGTCGAGAGCCGGCTGTAGATGCCGTAGGTCAGCAACAGGCCGAAGGCGAAGAAAGCCATCACGATCCAGCGCATGCCGATCAGATGCCGGATCGACCAGGCATAGCCGTTGGCCGAGCGCGTGAAGCCGGCGTTGAACAGTCGGAACGGCAGGAACTTCGACGGCGGCTGGTTGCGCAGGAACACTGCGCTCAAGGCCGGGCTCAGGGTCAGCGAGTTGAAGGCCGAGATCACCGTCGAGATCGCGATGGTGAGCGCGAACTGGTTGTAGAGCTGGCCGGTGACGCCGGGCAGGAAGGCGACCGGCACGAACACCGCCATCAGCACGGCGGTGGTGGCGATGATCGGCCCGGTCACCTCGGCCATGGCGGCCTTGGCGGCGTCGATCGGCTTCAGCCCGAGATGCAGCTGCCGCTCGACGTTCTCGACCACGACGATGGCGTCATCGACCACCAGGCCGATCGCCAGCACCATGCCGAGCATGGAGACCGTATTCAGCGAGAAGCCGAAGGCATACATGATGCAGAGCGTGCCGATCAGCGAGACCGGGATCGCAATCGCGGGAATGAGGGTCGCGCGCCAGCTCTGCAGGAAGACGAAGACCACCAGGATGACGAGGACCATCGCCTCGCCCAGCGTCTTCATCACGTCTTCCATGGAGGCGGAGACGAACATGGTGGTGTCGTAGACGATGCCGTATTCGACGCCCTTCGGGAACCGCGCCTTCAACTCGTCCATGGTCTTGCGGATGCCCGCGGACATGGCGAGGGCGTTCGAGTTCGGCGCCTGGAAGATGCCGAGGAAGACCGAGGGTTTCTCGTTGAGATGCGCGCTGGAGGAATAGGTCTGGGCGCCAAGCTCGATCCGCGCCACGTCCCTGAGGCGCAGGGTCGCCTCGCTGCCGGTGCCGGCGCGGACGATGATCTCACCGAACTGCGCGGGATCGCTCAATCGTCCCAGCGCGTTGACCTGGACCTCGAAGGCGGTGCCGTCCGGCGCCGGCGACTGGCCGAGCTTGCCGGCGGCGCCCTGGATGTTCTGGTTGGCGATCGCGTCGCGGACGTCGAGCGCGGTCAGGCCGAGATTGGCGAGCTTGTCGGGGTCGAGCCAGACCCGCATCGAGTAGCGGCGCTCGCCGAAGATGATGACGTTGCCGACGCCCTGCACCCGCTTCAGGGGATCGGCGAGCTGCAGATAGGCAAAGTTGCTGAGGGTGGTGAGATCGACCGAGCCGTCCGGCGAGGAGAGGTTCACCGCCAGCGCGAAGTTCGGGTTCTGCTTGGCGATGGTGACGCCGCCCTGGTTCACGATCGCCGGCAGCTGGCCGCTGGCGGCGGTGATGCGGTTCTGCACGTCGACCGCCGCGACGTCGATCGGATAGCCGACATCGAAGGTGACGGTGATGGTGGAGGTGCCGTCATTGGCGCTGATCGACGACATATAGGCCATGCCCGGCACGCCGTTGATCTGCTGCTCCAGCGGCGTGGTCACGGTGTCGGCGACGACTTTGGAACTGGCACCCGGATAGGCGGCGGTCACCACCACCTGCGGCGGCGTGATGTCGGGGAATTGCGCCACCGGCAGCAGCTGGTAACAAATGAGACCAGCCAGTACCATGATGCCGGCTATTGCAGATGCGAAGACGGGGCGATTAATGAAAAAACCAACCACTTAGGACTCTATATGCTGGAGACTAGGAACGGGGCCCGAAACGGGCGGTAGACTATGCCCGAAACGGCTGCCCAAAGATGTCAGTAGGCTAATCCCTTGTTCCGCTTGAAGTGTGATGGTCGTCACATCTCGCGTGACATCGGGTTAAAGCAATGGTACTACTTAGTATCGCTGACGGTACTGATCAGTAAGTACCGCGTCAAGTGAATTGCGTGCAGTTGCGAAGACGGAGCTTGAAATAGCACTCAAACGCCCGGTCGAAAATGAAACTCACGGGTCTCATGGCAATGTGCCGGAGACCCCGGGGCCTCGTGCCGTACCGCCGCGGATTCGGATACTGAGCGCGGCCTGCGACCTCTTCTATCACCACGGCATACATTCGGTGAGCATGGACGCCATTGCCGAGGCGGCCGCCACCAACAAGATGACCGTCTACCGCCACTTCCCTTCAAAGGACGTGCTGGTCGCCGAGTATCTTCGCAAGCTTGCCCAGGAGGCGGATGCGCATTGGGACGAGATCGCCAGGCATTGCGCCGGCGATCCGCAGACGGAGATCCGCACCTGGCTCGCCCAGGTATCGGAATGCGTCACCCAGGACGGCGAGCGCGGCTGCGCCCTCGCCAATGCCGCGGTGGAACTGCCGGAGAAGGGTCACCCGGCCCGAGCGGTCATCGAGGAATTCAAGAAGGGTCACCGCCTGCGGCTGGTGAAGCTGTTCGGCGACGCGAAGCTGCGCGATCCCGAAGGCCTCGCCGACGAGGTGTTCCTGCTGATCGAAGGCGCCCGCATGAACATCCAGAGCCTCGGCGTCGAAGGCCCCGCCTCACGCCTGGTGCGGATGATCGAGACCCTGGTGGACAGCCACCGGGAGTAAGATCTCGTCAGCCCGCGATCCGCTGCGGTTCCTCCAATCCGGAATCGGCGAAGCTCAGGCCGGCGAGCCGCGGCACGGTTTCGCCGGGGATGACGGCAATGTCGACCGCATCGGCGATCGCACCGCGCAGCGCAAGCCGGTGGTCGGCCTTGCGGGTCCGCAGATTGACCCAGTGAATGCCGGCGCCCTCGCCTGAGGTCATCACCAGGGCATGGTCGCCGACGAAGCGCAGGCCGCGCGGCCTGCCAGGCAGCTCGACGAAACGCTCGAAGCTGCGCTTTTCGGGATCGATCCAGCCGAGCCAGCCGGTGCCGCTCTCCAGCACCCAGAGCTTGTTGCGATAGAGCCGCGGCGCGGTCGGCCGGCTGAGACCCTCGGCCACGGTTCGATGCGTCACCGCATCGATGACCTGGCCGCCCGTCTGCGCCTGCTGCCAGCCGTCCTTCACGTTGCTCGCGGCGGTGACGGTGACATAGGCGACCGCACCCTCGCGCAAGCAGAATCCGGTCAGGTGGCAGCGATCCTCGCGGACGATCTTGTCGATGAAGGACGGGCGCCAGATCGGCTTCAGGTCGCCGCGGCTGTTGATCCGCGCAACGCAGTTGAAACCGGAAACCACCGCCAGCAGCTTCCCGGACTCGGCAACCGCGAGATCCTGGATGCCGATCGCGCCGGTCGGCCGGCACTGGCTCGGCAGGCAGAGACGATCGGCGCCGCGGTAGCGCTCGCCGTCGCCGAGCGCATCGTCGAAGCGCCAGAGCCGGCGCTGAGCGGCGACGTGGAGTCCCTTCTCCGTCAGCAGCAGCGCGCCGGGATTCTCGCAGCTCACGTCGAACACGGTGAGACCGGTTGGGCCGGCACCGAGGGTGAGGAGCTTCCCGCTTTCGCCGGTCGAGAGCGCGAGGCAGATCTTGCGCGTGCGCAGCCATTGCATCAGCCGCGGCGAAGCTTCGACCATGTCATTCGAGGTTGCGGGCAGCGCCGGAGGCGCCGGCATC
>JAYSFH010000171.1:0-3897 GCA_041913405.1 Dongia sp.
ATGGCGGTGAGCACGATCGCCTGTGCGGTGGCATCGCCCATGCGGAAAAAGCGGAAGCCGTTGCGGTAGATCGAGAAGACCAGGGTCGGCACGCTGGAATTGCCGTTGCCGACGCGGGTCAAAATGTAGATGTAGTCGAAGGCCTGGAAGGCGTGGATGGTCGAGAGCACCGACTGGAAGAACAGGCTCGGCGCCATCGCCGGCAGGGTGACATAGAGGAGACGCTGCAGAGCATTGGCGCCGTCGAGATGCGCTGCCTCATATTGCTCGCGGGGGATCGCCTGCAAGCCGGCGAGAAAGACGATCATGCCCTCGCCGATGGCACCCCAGACATTCACGATTACCACCGAGTAGAGCGCCATGTTCGGCCCCAGCCAGCGGACCGGCGGGATGCCGAGGCTGCCCAGCATGGCGTTCAGCACGCCCTGGTCCTGGGCGAAGATCCAGGTCCAGAGCAGGCCCACGGCGGTCGGCGAGGAAATCACCGGCAGGAAATAGAGCGTGCGGAACAGGCTGACGCCGTGGATGCGGCGGTTCAGGAGCAGCGCCACGGCCATGGCGCAGACAATGGTCAGCGGCACATAGAGCAGCGAGAAGATGATAGTGTTGGAGAGCGAGCGCAGGAACATGCGGTCGCCGGCGAGGCCGAGATAGTTGTCGAAGCCGACGAATTCCGGCGTCGTCAGCAAATCCCATTTGAAGAAGCTCAAGCCGAGCGTTGCGAAGATCGAGCCGACGGCGCCCACCGCCAGCCCCAGCAAGGTGGGGCCGAGCAGCAGGAGCACCCAGAGCTTCTCCCTGCCCAGGGGCCGCAAACCGAAATTCATTTGGACCGCACTTCAGCTTGCCTCAGCGAGACCACGTCAAGACCCTCACCCTGTCCCTCTCCCTACGGGCGAGGGAACGCTGTGGCTCCAGCCTTTCCAACTCCCTCTCCCGTGGGGAGAGGGCTGGGGTGAGGGTCTTGCCCCAAACTCAATCTATCAGACCGAAACGCGCTCTCTACTTGTTCTTCGCCAGCGCGTCGTCGCCATTCTGCACGGCTTCGGCGACCGCGTCATCGATCGGCGCAGCACCCGTCCAGGCGTTGTTGAGCGCATCGCCAACCGCGGCCGACCATTCCTCATAGCCTCGGAACACCGGCTTCACATGCGCGTATTGCAGTGCGTCGATGTAAAGCTTGTGATCGATCGGCGCCGAGGTCTGCGCGAGATAGGCCGGGCTTTCCGCCACCGATTTGCGGATCGGGATGGCGAGACCGATCTTCGCCGCTTCCGCCTGGCCCACCGGGCCGGTGGCGAATTTCACGAACTCCCAGGCTTCCTTCGGATGCTGGCTGGCCTTGGCGATCACGAAGCCCGCGGAGTTGACACCGGTCGCCCGGCCGGCCGGACCCTTTGGCAACGGCGCCACCGCCCATTTGAACTTGGCCGGCGCGTAATCCGGCACCGACCAATGGCCGGAGACGCCCATCGCGGCGATGCCGGCCTGGAAACCGTCGGTGCCGTATTGCTGGAGCTGCTCGGTGGTCGGCATAGACTTGTCTTCGAGCCACATGGCGTTGATGAAGTGCCAGGCCTGCATCGCCTTCTCGCTACCGATCAGGGTCTTGCCGTTCGGGATGTCGACGATGTCACCGCCGAAGGACCAGACCACAGCGCCCCAATAGGGCTCGGGGTCGAGCACCTCCGCCCAGAAGCCCCATTGGTCGATGCTGCCGTCGCCATTGGTGTCCTTGGTCAGCGCCTTGGCGGCCTTGCGGAAGTCGTCGTAGGTCCAAGTGTCGTTGGGATAAGCGACGCCGGCCGCGTCGAACATGTCCTTGTTGTAATAGAGCACGATGGTCTGGAAATCGCGCGGCAGGCCGAAATAGCCGTCCGGGGTTTTGTAGGCTTCGAGGGTGATCGGGTAGATGTCGTCGAGGATGCCGGGCTCGGCGTCGATATAGGGCTGCAGATTGAGCAGCACGCCGCGCGACTGCCAGTCGGGATAGAGCGGCGCATCCATCGCGAAGACGTCGGGCGGCGTGCCGCCCGCCATCAGCACACGGATCTTCTCCCAATAGGAATCCCAGTCGTTGACCTCGACCTTCACCTTGATGTCGGGATGCTGGGCCTCGAACTCCTGCGCGACCTTCTGCCAGACCTCGCCTTCCTGCGGCGAGCCCCAGAGTTGATAGGTGATCTCGGTCTCGGCCTGCGCCACCGTCGCGCCGAGCAGCAGGGCGGCGGCCGAAACCGCCAGAGAAAGATGTCTCGTTCCGCGCATGTCCCTCACCTGTGCTGCCCGGATTGACTTCCGGGTCGATTGCCACTGATCCGGCAGTCTGGGGCGGGGAATCCGGTATTTCTACCGGTAAAACCGCTGGAGATTCCCGTTTTTGAGTATCATTCTGCCGCCATGACCGTCGCCGCCGAGATCCTGGAAACGCCGGAAGCCAGTGACGGCTTCCTCAAGGCCAGCGCCTTCTTCGCCGAGCATCACGTCGCCGAGGCGATGCCGGAGGCGCATTGGCACGACCATGTCGAACTGAACCTGCTGCTCTCCGGCGGGATGACCTATCTCTTCAACGGCCGGCGCGTGCCGCTGGCCGAGAACCAGGTCTACTGCTTCTGGGCCGCGATCCCGCACCAGGTGATCGCGGTCGAGAAGCCGAAGAGCGGCAAGGTGGAGCTGGTCTGCGTCTACGTGCCCTTCGCCGATTTCCTCGCCCTCTCGATCGCCGACGGATTCAAGAGCGCGGTGATGGGCGGCCGCATCCTCACCCTGCCGAAGGCGGATGCGATCGACCCGCTGCTGTTCCAGCGCTGGGCCGGAGAATGGCAGTCGGCCGACGAGGCGCATGAGCAGATCCTGCGCGACGAGGTGCGGCTGCGGGTGAAGCGGCTGGCGATGGATGCGCTGCCCGCCGCCACGATCGAAGCCGAGACTGCGGAAAGCGAGGCCGAGCCGCAGCATCTGACCGCCGACCGCAGGATGATCGACCGGGTGCAGAGGATGACCACGTTCATCAACGCGGCGTTCGGCGACCCGATCCAGGTCGAGGACGTGGCCAAGGTCGGCGGGCTGCACCCGACCAACGCGACGGTGGTGTTCAAGAAGGTGCTGGGCATGTCGATCGCGCAGTATCTGCGCCGCCAGCGCCTCAGCCAGGCGATGATGATGCTGGTCGATACCGACCGGGCAATCATCGAGATTGCCTTCGCCTGCGGCTATGGTTCCTTGAGCCGCTTCTATGACGCTTTCCAGCGGCATATGGGGAAGACGCCGCGGGATTATCGGATGCAGTTCCGCAAGTGACGAGCTGCAAGCTCGTCATCCTCCGCGAAGGCGGAGGATCCACGAGTTTGTTTCCGCGCGCGTGATGGAAACTCGTGGATGGTCCGCCTTCGCGGACCACGACGACCGAGCTAGTGATACCGCGGCAACAGGTTTCCGTGTGCCTCGATCATCGCGTCCACCAGATCCTTGATCTCATCCATGGAGAGTTCGGCCGCGGTGTGCGGGTCGAGCATGGCGGCGTGGTAGATGTGCTCGCGCTTGCCCGAGAGCGCGGCGGCGACCGTCATCTCCTGGACGTTGACGCTGAGGCGCATGATGCCGGCGAGCTGGCCGGGGACGCGGCCGACGCGGATCGGCTGGATGCCGTTGCGATCGACATGGCAGGGCACCTCGACCGCGCATTCCGGGGGCAGGTTCTCGATCAGGCCGTTGTTACGGACATTGCCGTAGATGAGATTGTGCCGGCCGGTCACCATCGCGTGGATGATCGCGGCGGCGTATTCGTTGCTCTTGCAGACTTCGAGCGGCTTCGCCTTGTCCTCGAGCTCGCCCTTCAGGCGGTTCCAGTCGGCGATCTGGTCCTCGCAGCGCACCAGATACTCGTCGAGCGGCACC
>JAYSFH010000171.1:3907-5963 GCA_041913405.1 Dongia sp.
GGCCGAAGCGCTTCATGGTCTCGAAACGCACGGCGTCGTTCCGGGGGTAAGTCCCCGCCTCCGCCATCTGCTTCAGGCGCGGGTAGAGGTCCTCACGCGCGCCGTTTGGAAGCTGCTTCTCGAATTTCAGGAAGAAGGCGACGTGGTTCAAGCCGGCGCTGATGTAGTCGATGCTTTCGACCGGCTCATCGAGGCAGCGCGCAAGATGGGCCGAGGTTTCCTGAACACTGTGGCAGAGGCCGACATACTTGACTTCCGGCGCGGCCTGCGTGACGGCCCAGGAATTCATCGCCATCGGGTTCACATAGTTCATCATCAGCGCGTCGGGGCAGAGGTCGCGCATGTCTCGGGCGATGTCGAGCAGCACCGGGATGGTGCGGAGCGCCCGGAACATGCCGCCGATGCCGAGCGTGTCGCCGATGGTCTGCCGCAGGCCAAACTTCTTCGGCACTTCGAAATCGGTCACAGTCGCCGGCTTGTAGCCGCCGACCTGCATCATCAGGATGACGAAGTCGGCGCCCTGCAGCGCCTTGCGCCGGTCGGTGGTCGCCGCGACATGGAGCTTCTGCAAGCCCAGGGTCTCGCCGATCCGCCGTGCCACGATCTCGGAAGTCGCGAGCCGCTCGGGGTCGACGTCGTGCAGGCTGATGGCGCTCTCGGCCAGCTCCGGGTTGCTCAGCACATCGGAAAGGATGTTCTGGGCAAACACCGTGCTGCCGGCACCGATCAGGGCAATCTTGGTCATGAAGCCTCTCACCTTAACCGTCACCCGCGGGCTTGACCCGCGGGTCTTGCACCAGCGGCCAAAGATGCGCGGATCAAGTCCGCGCATGACGGGTGAAAATGGTATCGCATGGGCCAAGACCCGGGTTCTTGCCGTTTCCCGGGAGAGCTTTCCCGAAAGCCAGTCCGCCTAGAACCGCTCGCGCCAGCTTTTCAGCAGGGTGTTTTCAAGGGCATGGGCGCGGCCGAGCCAGTTCCTGGCCCCCGGTGTCGGGGCGAGGACGCGGCGGTCGAAGCTGGCATCCAATGCCGCGCGCTTGTCGCGATCCAGCAGGAAGATCGCGAAGGCGAGGCGCTTGCCGCTCTTGGCCGTGAGGAAGCCGCCGAGGCCGCAGGCGAAATCCATGGTGCCGCTCTTCGCCGCCGCCTCGGCCTTCGGGTCGTCGCCCATGATCTTGTTCGGCATGCCGGCCAGCACCGGGTCGCGGGCCATCGCCATCAGGATCGCCGCGATCTGCCGCGGCGAGGCGCGGCTCTCGCTGCTCAAGCCCGAATGGTTGACCAGCTTGAAGCCGGTCCAGTCAACATAGGAGAGATGCTGCCGCAGCCAGTCGCCCAGGGCGGCGCTGGATTCGCGGGGGCCCAGCACCTGGCCGGTCAGCTTCCGGCTGGTCGCCATGCCGATCAGCTCCGCCGTCATGTTGTTGCTGAACTTCAGCAGGCCGGTCATGACGTCGGCCAGCGGCGGGCTCTCGACGGTCGCGGCGAGAGCGGCATCCGGCGGCACGGCTCCTTCCTGCGGCTCCGGCAAGGCGATGCCGCTGCGCTGGGCCAGTGCGCGGAAGATCCGCGCGGTGTTGAGGGCCGGCTGCTTCACCGGGAGGAAGATGGCGCCCTCCTCCGGCAGGGTCTCGGGAAGATCCGGCGCATAAAGCCAGCTTTCGTCGGACCCATCGCCGGCGAAGAGGAAATTCGCGCCCGGCGGGGTCTCGCTTTCCGCCTGCATGAACTGCACCCAGTCGGCCGGCACGTTCAGCCCGTCGGCCACGGCGCGGGCGTGGAAAGCAAGCTTGCCCTGTTCGTCGCGCGACCAGTTCACCTGGACGCGGTTGAAGTCGACACTCAGGGCATCGACGCCGGCATTGTAGGTCGCCTGGATCGGCTGGTCGTCGCTCACCTCCGGCACCGAACCGGTGGCGCCGGCGTCGTAGAAGAACGCCTTCCAGCCTCCCTTCGGCTGCAGCGCCTGGACCTGGAGCGCGAGATCGCGCAGCTCGATATTGGTCAGGACCGGATCGCCGCCGCCCTTCAGATAGAGCGCATCGCCGGCGCG
>JAYSFH010000171.1:5973-7716 GCA_041913405.1 Dongia sp.
TAGAGCCGGGTCAGGAACTTGTAGTCGGCACCGAGCAGTTGCTGGGCAGGATAGACCGTCGCGAGCTTCGCGACCGAGGCCGGGATGAACAGCGCGTCGGCGGTCTGCTCGGCGAGCGCGCGGCCGTCGTCGAGATCGATCAGCACGAAGCCGATATCCTCGGGGGCGAAACCGGCCTTTGCGATCGCCTTGATCTCCGGCGTCGCCTGCGGCTCGGCGAGGCCGGGTGTCGACCAGAGGACTGTCAGGAAGAATACGGCGAGGAGGCGGCGCATGCGCGTCAGCGAATCCGGTGGCTGGGGCGCGGATCATGGCACCGAAAGAAGACATGAGGAATAGGCAGGTGCCGTTCGACAAAACTCATCCCCAAGGTCACGGCCCTGTTATAGCCTTGCGGGCATGACTCCGAGGGGGCGGCAGCGATGACGGAATCGGTGCGGGCGCGGCGGGTGCGCGAGCGGCGCGGCGCCGGGCCGAAGCAGCTGCCCTGGCGCCGGGTCGAGAACAGCTTCCGGCCGCTCGAGGTGCTGAGTAGTGAGCAGGTCGAGCGCATCCATGTCGCCAGCCTCAAGCTGCTTTCCGATTACGGACTGGAGTTCCAGAACGACGAGGCGCTCCAGATTCTCGCCGCCAATGGCGCCGCGGTGGATCGCGACAGCCGCATGGTCCGCTTCCCGGCGGAGGTTGTGGAACATTTCATCGGTCTCGCCCCCGCCAAGGCCGAGGTGTTCTCCTGGAATCCGGCAAAGCGGATCGGCATCGGCGGGACCGAGATCGCATTCGGCACAGTCGGCGGTCCGCCGAACTGCTCAGACCTCGAGCGCGGGCGGCGGCCCGGCACATACCGGGACCAGTGCGACCTCATCCGCCTGGAGCAGAGTCTCAACGTGCTGCATTTCTGCGGCGGCGCGCCGGTCGAGGCGATCGACCTGCCGGCCGACACAAGGCATCTCGATACGGCGTTTGCTTTCCTGACCCTGACCGACCGGCCGTTTTTCGGCCGCGCGATCGGTGGCACGCGCATTGCCGATGCCATGGCAATGGCGGCGATCGCCCGTGGCGTCGAGGTGGCGGAACTCTCGACGCAGCCGGCGATCATGTCGGTGATCAGCGTCAACTCACCACGCCGGGTCGACAAGGAAATGGTGGGTGGGTTGCTGCAGCTGGTGCGCTCGCGCCAGCCGGCGATCGTCACGCCCTTCACCCTGCAGGGCGCCATGAGCCCGGTCACGCTGGCGGGCGCGCTGGTGCAGCAGAACGCCGAAGCGCTGGGCGTGCTCGCCTTTGCGCAGATGGCCAGTCCCGGCGCGCCGGTGGTCTATGGCGGCTTCACCTCCAACGTGGACATGCGTTCGGGCGCGCCGGCCTTCGGCACGCCGGAATATGCCCGCGCCGCCATCGCCGGTGGCCAGCTGGCGCGGCGCTACAACCTGCCCTACCGCACCTCCAACGTGAATGCGTCGAACGCGGTCGATGCCCAGGCGGCCTACGAGAGCGAGATGTCGCTCTGGGCGGCGGTGATCGGCGGCGGCAATCTCATCCACCACGGCGCCGGCTGGCTGGAAGGCGGGCTCTGTGCCTCCTTCGAGAAGATGGTGATCGATGCCGAGATGATGCAGATGATGGCCGAGTTCGTGCGGCCGGTGGTGATCGACGATGCGGAGATCGGCCTCTCGGCGCATGAAGAGGTCGCGGCCGGCGGGCATTTCTTCGGCAGCCAGCACACCTTGGCGCGGTTCGAGA
>JAYSFH010000172.1:0-508 GCA_041913405.1 Dongia sp.
CGCGACCTGCTCGACTTCAAGACCGGCGATTCCACGCTGATCCACGATCCGGAGCCGGACCTGAAGACCACCCGCATCAACGACGGCAAAGTCGATCGCCGCGGCCGCTTCATCTCGGGGTCCATGGACACGATGGAGGCAGGGCCGAACGGCTCGCTCTATCGGGTCGATCCCGACTTCAAGGTCACCAAGATCGACAGCGGGATCATCGTCTCCAACGGCCCCTGCTTCAGCCCGGACGACAAGACCTTCTATTTCGCCGATTCCTGGTCGGGCGAGATCTGGGCCTATGATTACGACATCAAGACCGGCAACGTCTCCAACCGCCGCACCTTCACCAAGATCGACACCTCCACCGGCGGTGCCGCGGACGGCTCCACGGTCGACGCCGAAGGCTGCCTCTGGAACGCGCAGGTCTATGACGGCAAGCTGAAGCGCTACACGCCGGACGGCAAGGTCGAGCGGGTCATCGACATGCCGGTGAAGAAGGTGACCAGCGTGATGTTCG
>JAYSFH010000172.1:518-7688 GCA_041913405.1 Dongia sp.
GGCCCGGACCTCGACATCCTGTTCGTGACCTCGATGGCCAAGCCGCCCCTGCCGCGCTTCCCCGGCGACGGCGTGCTCCGCGGCAGCCTCTTCGCGATCTACGACCTCGGCATCAAGGGCGTGCCGGAGCCCCGCTTCGGCGCCTGACCCGGCTTACGACGCGACACGCTGCTGCGGCTCCACCATCGCCAGGACCTGGGCCAGCTCGTCCGGGCCGTAGGGCTTGGAGAGCCGCGGCAGGTCCTGCGCATAAGAGCCGGGCAGGTCCGCAAAACCGGTCGCGAGGATGATCGGCATCCCGGGAATGAGCTTGTGGATCTGCTCCGCGAGCTGGCCGCCGGTCATTCCGGGCATGGCGTGGTCGGTGATCACCACGTCGATCGTCCGGCCGGAACGCACCACTTCCAGCGCCTCGGCGCCGGAGGGCACCCACATCGCGGCGTGGCCGAGATCCTCGATCATGGTCGCGGTGACATGGCCGACCAGCGCCTCGTCATCGACCACCAGCACCATGAACTGGTCCCGGGCCGGCGCGGCATCGGCCGCGGTCTTGGCGGCGGCCATCAGGGCAGTCGCGGCGGCAGCGACCGGGAACCAGAGATTGACCGTGGTGCCTTTGCCAGGCGCGCTGGTGATGTGGATAGCGCCGCCGGACTGCACCGCCATGCCCTGCACGGTCGAGAGGCCGAGCCCCGTGCCCTTGCCGCGCTCCTTGGTGGTGTAGAAGGGCTCGGTGCAGCGCTTCAAGGTCGCCTCGTCCATGCCGGCGCCGTCGTCGATCACCGACACCTGCACATAGCGTCCGGTCTGCAGGGCGACCATCGCATTGCTCATGTCGGCGTTGCGCGCCGTGATCGAGATCCGGCCGCCTTCCGGCATGGCATCCCGGGCATTGAGGGTGAGGTTGAGCAGCGCCAGCTCGAGCTGATTGGGATCGACCTCGATCAGGTCGAGATCATCGGCGAGATGGACGTCGATCGCGATGGTCGGCCCGACCGAGCGGCGCAGCATTTCGGTGAGGCCGTCGACCAGCGAGCCGAGGTGGATCGCCTCGGGATGCAGCTCCTGGCGCCGGGCGAAGGCGAGCAGGCGCTTGGTGAGCGCGGCACCGCGCTCGGCACTCTCCTGCGCCGCCTTCACCATCCGCTTCGACTTCGGATCGTCCGGGATGCGCTTGCCGATATACTGCAGGCAGCCGAGGATCCCCATCAGCAGGTTGTTGAAGTCATGGGCGAGCCCGCCGGTCAGCTGGCCGAGGCTCTCCATCTTCTGCATCTCATGGACCTGCGCCATCGCCACTTCGCGCTCGCGGGTGCGCTCCTCGACCCTCTTCTCGAGCTGCTGGTTGATTTCGGCGAGGGCGGCAGTGCGTTCCTCGACCCGGCGCTCGAGCTCGGCGTTCAGCGCTTCGAGCGCGCCGGTCTTACGGTGCAGGTCGAGGAAGATCCGCACCCGCGCCCGCAGCAGATCCGGCACGATGGGCACCGGCATATAGTCGACGGCACCGTGCTCGTAGCCTTTGAGGAGATCGAACTCCGTCACCGAGATCGCCGAGACGAACATCAGGGCGGTCTGGGCAAAGCGCGGGTGGTCGCGGATCATGCGGGCGAGCTCGAAACCGTCGAGATCGGGCATGCAGACGTCGATCAGCACGAGGGCGATATCCTGCTTCAGCAGGATCTCCAGGGCCTCGCGGCCGGACTGCGCCTTGATCAGGTTCTCGCCGAGGTCCGAGAGGATCGCTTCGTAGCTCAGCAATTTGGCCGGCTGGTCATCGACCAGCAGGATGTTGACGGGGTCGACCGGTTTCATGGCCCGTCTCCTAGCGGTGCAGCCACATGCGCAGCGCCGAAAGGAGCTGCTCGGTATTTACCGGCTTCGCCAGGTAATCGGACGCGCCGGCTTCCAGGCATTTCTCGCGGTCGCCCTTCATGGCCTTGGCGGTCAGTGCGATGATCGGCAAGCGGCGGAATTCCGCCTTGGCCCGAATCGCCTGCATGGTCTGGTAGCCGTCCATCTCCGGCATCATGATGTCCATCAGCACCAGGGCGACCTCGTCGGAAGTCTCCAGGGTCTGGATCGCTTCCTTGCCGGTGGTCGCGGTCAGCACCTTCATGCCGCGCCGCTCGAGCACGCTGGAGAGGGTGAAGATGTTGCGGGCGTCGTCATCGACCAGCAGCACGGTGCGGCCGATCAGATCCTCGTCGGAGGAGTAGAGCCGCTCCAGCATGCGCTGCTTCTCCGCGGGCAGATCGGTCACCACGCGGTGCAGGAACAGAGCGGTCTCGTCCAGCAGGCGTTCGGGCGATTCTACGCCTTTCACCACGACGCTGCGGGCCATGGTGTGGAGTTGCGCGTCCTCCTCGGCGGTCAGCTCGCGGCCGGTGAAGATGACCACCGGCACGTCGGACAAGGTGTCTTCGTTGGAGATCTTGGAGAGGAGGTCGAAGCCGGAGACATCCGGCAGCCGGAGATCCAGCACCACGCAATCGAACTTTTCGCCGTGCAGCGCCTCCATGGCGGCGGCACCGCTATCCACCGCCATGATGTCGATGTCGTCGTAGCCCAGGAGCTCGCTGATGCCGAAGCGTTCGGCGGCGTTGTCCTCGACGATCAGCAGCTTGCGCCGCCTGGCGCTGCTGAACGCGGTGATGCGCTCCAGCGCCTTCTCCAGGCCCTCGGTGCTGGACGGCTTGGTGATGAAGCTGAAGGCGCCGCGGGCGAGGCCGTGCTGGCGGTCGTCTTCCAGGGTCACGATCTGCACCGGGATATGCCGGGTCAGCGGATCCTGTTTCAGCTGACTCAGCACCGACCAGCCCAGCATGTCCGGCAGGAAAATGTCGAGCGAGACGGCGCTCGGCTGGTACTCGCGTGCGAGCGCCAGGGCCTCGGCGCCCTTATGCGCGATCAGCACCTTCAGATCATGCTGGTGCGCCATGTCGGCGACCATGCGGGCGAAGGTCGGGTCGTCCTCGACCACCAGCAGGATTCGGTCGCCGGGCTCCAGCAGAGTGCGGTCGTCCGGCACCCGCTCCTCCGGCAGGTTGCTGAGCTTGTGGTGGCTGATTGCCTCGATCGGCGCGTTGCGCCGGGTGCGGTTCTCCGGCTGCTGCTGCTCGATCGGGCCGACATAGTTCAGCGGCAGGTATAGCGTGAAGGTGCTGCCCTGGCCGGGCAGCGACTTCAGCTGGATCTCGCCACCCAGCAGGCTGGAGAGCTCGCGCGAGATCGCGAGTCCCAGACCCGTCCCGCCGAACTTGCGGCTGGTCGAGGCATCGGCCTGCTGGAAGGCCTCGAAGATGATCTTCTGCTTCTCCAGCGGAATCCCGACACCGGTGTCGGTGACCTCGAAGGCGACCACCGCCGGTGCCCGGCTCAAGGTCGGGTGATCGGCCGACCAGCCGCCGGCCGCCTTGCTGATCGAGAGCTTCACGCCGCCGCGCTCGGTGAACTTGAAGGCGTTGGAGAGCAGGTTCTTCAGAACCTGCTGCAGGCGCTTGGCGTCGGTGATCATGCTGCGGTCGAGCGTCGGGTCGAGATGCGCGTCGAAGCTGAGCTTGCGGTTCTCGGCGGTGTGACGGAACGGTCGCACCACGGAATCGAAGATCGTGCTGAACAGCACCTCGCCGGCTTCGACCGAGACGGTGCCGGATTCGATCTTCGAAAGATCGAGGATGTCGGTGATCAGGTTGAGGAGGTCGGTGCCGGCGCCGTGGATGGTGCGGGCGAACTCGACCTGCTTCGGCGTGAGATTCGTATCCGGATTCTCGGCCAGCTGTTGGCCGAGGATCAGGATGTTGTTCAGAGGCGTGCGGAGCTCGTGGCTCATGTTGGCCAGGAACTCCGACTTGTATTTCGAAGTCAGCGCCAGCTCGGCGGCTTTCTCTTCCACCGCACGACGGGCCTGCTCGATTTCGCGGTTCTTGCGCTCCACCTCGACGTTGCGCTCGGCAAGCTGCTGCGCCTTCAGCTCCAGCTGCTCGTTGGTCTGGGTCAATTCGCGCTGCTGAGTGGTCAATTCGCCGGCCAGCTGCTGCGACTGCACCAGCAGGCCTTCGGTCTGCATCGTGGCTTCGATCGAGTTCAGGACGATGCCGATCGAGGCGGTCAACTGGTCGAGGAAGGAGATCTGCAGCTCGGTGAAGTCGTTGACGGAGGCCAACTCGATGACGGCTTTCACCTGGCCTTCGAACAGCACCGGCAGGACGACGTCGTTCTTCGGCACGGCGCGGAACAGGCCGGAGCCGATCGGCACCACATTGTCCGGCATCTCGGTGATGAGGATGCGCTTGGCATCGGCGGCGCATTGGCCGATCAGCCCTTCGCCCACGGTGAGCCGCTGCGGATGGCCGTCCAGCCCCTGGTCGGAATAGACCGAGAGCCGGCGCAGGCTCTCCGGGTTCTCCACCAGGTAGATGACCCCGTTCTGCGCGCCGACCAGCGGCGCCAGCTCCGAGAGCAGCATGCGGCCCACCGCCGCGAGATCGCGCTGGCCCTGCAGCATGTTGGTGAAGCGGGCGAGGTTGGTCTTCAGCCAGTCCTGCTCGGTGTTGCGCTCGGTGGTAAGGCGCAGGTTGCCGATCATGGTGTTGATGTTGTCCTTGAGCTCGGCCACCTCGCCGCGGGCATCGACCTGGATCGACCGTGTCAGGTCGCCCTTGGTGACGGCGGTCGCGACTTCCGCGATGGCGCGCACCTGGTTGGTGAGATTCGCGGCCAGGAGGTTCACGTTGCCGGTCAGGTCCTTCCAGGTGCCGGCGGCACCCGGCACGTTGGCCTGTCCGCCGAGACGTCCTTCGACGCCGACCTCGCGGGCGACCGAGGTCACCTGCTCGGCGAAGGTCGCCAGCGTGTCGGTCATGTTGTTGATGGTCTCGGCCAGGGCCGCGACCTCGCCCTTCGACTTCACGGTCAGGTTCTGCTTCAGGTCGCCGTCGGCAACCGCGGTCACCACCTTCACGATGCCGCGCACCTGCTCGGTCAGGTTCGCCGCCATGACGTTGACGGTGTCGGTCAGATCCTTCCAGGTGCCGGCGACGCCCGGCACCTGCGCCTGGCCGCCAAGCTTGCCTTCGGTGCCGACCTCGCGCGCGACGCGGGTCACTTCCGAGGCGAAGGCGTTGAGCTGATCGACCATGGTGTTGATGGTGTTCTTCAGCTCGAGGATTTCGCCGCGCACATCGACGGTGATCTTGCGCGAGAGATCGCCGCGGGCCACGGCGGTGGTCACCTCGGCGATGTTGCGGACCTGGGTGGTGAGGTTCGCCGCCAGCAGGTTCACGGTATCGGTCAAGTCCTTCCAGGTGCCGCCGACGCCGGGCACCACCGCCTGCACGCCGAGCCGGCCTTCAGTCGCCACTTCGCGGGCGACGCGGGTCACTTCGGCCGCGAAGGAGCGCAGCTGCTCGACCATGGTGTTCAGCGTTTCCTTCAAGAGCAGGATCTCGCCGCGCACGTCCACGGTGATCTTCTTCGACAAGTCGCCGTTGGCGATCGCGGTCGCGACCTCGGCAATGTTGCGGACCTGGCCGGTCAAGTTCGAGGCCATGAAGTTGACGTTGTCGGTCAGGTCCTTCCAGGTGCCGGCGACGCCGGGCACCGCGGCCTGGCCGCCGAGCTTGCCTTCGGTGCCGACCTCGCGCGCCACGCGCGTCACTTCCGAGGCGAAGCCGTTCAGCTGATCGACCATGGTGTTGATGGTGTTCTTCAGCTCGAGGATTTCGCCCTTCACGTCGACGGTGATCTTGCGCGAGAGATCGCCGCGCGCGACCGCGGTGGTGACTTCGGCGATGTTGCGCACCTGCGCCGTGAGGTTGCCGGCCATAGAGTTCACGTTGTCGGTCAAGTCCTTCCAGGTGCCGGCGACGCCCGGCACCTGCGCCTGGCCGCCGAGGCGGCCTTCGGTGCCGACCTCGCGGGCGACGCGGGTGACTTCCGAAGCGAAGCCGTTCAGCTGATCCACCATGGTGTTCAGCGTTTCCTTGAGCTGCAGGATCTCGCCGCGGACGTTGACGGTGATCTTGCGCGACAAGTCGCCGTTCGCGATGGCCGTGGCCACTTCGGCAATGTTGCGGACCTGGCCGGTCAGGTTGCCGGCCATCGAGTTCACCGAGTCAGTGAGATCCTTCCAGGTGCCGCCGACGCCCAGCACCTGCGCCTGGCCGCCGAGGCGGCCCTCGGTGCCGACCTCGCGCGCCACGCGGGTGACTTCGCCGGCGAAGGCGTTCAGCTGGTCGACCATGGTGTTGATGGTCTCTTTCAGCTGCAGGATCTCGCCCGAGACGTTGACGGTGATCTTCTTAGACAAGTCGCCTTCGGCGACCGCGGTCGCCACTTCGGCGATGTTGCGCACCTGGGCCGTCAAGTTGGAGGCCATCGAGTTCACGGAGTCCGTGAGATGCTTCCAGGTGCCGGCGACGCCCTTCACTTCGGCCTGGCCGCCGAGCTTGCCTTCGGTGCCGACCTCGCGGGCGACGCGGGTGACTTCGCCCGCGAAGGCGTTCAGCTGGTCGACCATGGTGTTGATCGTGTCCTTGAGCTCCAGGATCTCGCCGCGCACGTTGACGGTGATCTTGCGCGACAAGTCGCCGTTGGCGATGGCGGTCGCGACTTCGGCGATGTTGCGGACCTGGCCGGTCAGGTTGCCGGCCATAGAATTTACGGAATCGGTCAGGTCCTTCCAGGTTCCGGCGACACCAGGCACCTGCGCTTGGCCGCCGAGACGGCCGTCGGTGCCGACCTCTCGCGCCACGCGCGTGACTTCGCCGGCAAAGGCGTTGAGCTGTTCGACCATGGTGTTGATGGTCTCTTTCAGCTGCAAGATCTCGCCCGAGACGTTGACGGTGATCTTCTTCGACAAGTCGCCACCGGCGATGGCGGTGGCGACCTCGGCGATGTTGCGGACCTGGCCGGTCAGGTTGCCGGCCATCGAGTTCACGTTGTCGGTCAAGTCCTTCCAGGTACCGGCGACGCCCGGCACCTGCGCCTGGCCGCCGAGCCGCCCTTCGGTGCCGACTTCGCGCGCCACGCGGGTCACTTCCGAGGCGAAGCCGTTCAGCTGGTCCACCATCGTGTTGATGGTGTCCTTGAGCTCGAGGATTTCGCCGCGCACATCGACGGTGATCTTGCGCGAGAGGTCGCCGCGCGCCACGGCCGTCGTCACCTCCGCGA
>JAYSFH010000173.1:0-7636 GCA_041913405.1 Dongia sp.
CATTTCCAGTCCTCGACCACGTCGGGATCGGCTTGCTTGACCAGGGCGCGCAGCTTGCCCAGCCTCTCGCCGCGCCAGTCGCCGAGCTCCTTGATCCGCGCGTCGATCAGCCGGGATGGAGATGGGGTTTTCTTGACGTCGCTCTTCATCGCAATCTCTCCCAGAGAATCACCAGGGCAAGGACCGTAGCCCAAAGCGGCGTCGAGATCAGGACAAAGAAGAGGCAGCGGTAGGCGAGACCCAGCCAATCGCCGCAGGCCGCATAGAAGAGGTCGATCGACCAGTAGGGAACGATGGTCCAGAGCAGGAACGGGATGCCCTGTTCCCAGGCGAAACGGATCGCGGCCACTTCGCCTTGCCGGGACGCGGCCCAGTTGGCGAAGCCGTAACCGACGTAGAACTGGACCCCGCAGACGGCGAGCCAGAGCAGCACCCGCCTGGGCTTGAGCGCAGATTGCGCGGGCGCCGTCGCGAGGCTCACTGGATCTTTACCGCGAGGCTGACGGTGAAGATGCCCCAGGGATCGATGCGCTGCTCGACCTTGCGGAAGCCGGCGGCGGCGACCAGCTGGTCCATCTCCGCCTGGCTGCGCCGACGCATCACCCAGGGCTGGCCCGCGCGATGGCTGGTGAGAACGCGGGCGATGTATGCAAGCTGCGGATGCCAGGGCTGGTTGGTATAGATGAGGCAGGCGCCCATGGGCATCGCCGCCGCGAGGCCTTCGAGCGAACGCCGCACCATGGCGTTGTCGGCGAAGAGTTCGTAGAGGCCGGAAACGATCGCAAGCGTCGGCCGCGGCGCCAGCGCGGCGAGGCTGTCCCGGTCGAAGGCATCGCCTTGGCGGAAGCGGACAATGCCTTCGAGACGGCGCTCGGCGATGAGGTCCCGGCCGGCGGCGACGTTGCGCTCACTGTAGTCGCGCAGCAGCACGGAATCCGGAGCGAGGCCGTTCCGCGCAATGGCATCGAGGGCGTAGCGGCCGTGGCCGGCGGCGATATCGACGATGCGCAGCGGCAGTCGCGCGGCGCGCAGGCCGTCGGCGGCGGCGCCGATCAGTTCCTCGAGATGCTGCTTGCGCTTCCGGATGCCGCGCCAGCCGATCGCGTTGAGATAGGCCCGGTCGATCGCCCGGCCGATCGGACCGCTTCCCTCCGGCTGGTCGCGGTAGACATAGTCGAGCATGCTGCCGGAATCGAAACCCGCCTCCCGGCCGAGCGCCACGCCGCGCGAGAACCGGGCCGCAAGCTTGAGGCCGGCGCGCTGCAGCGCCCAGAACAGGCGGCGCGGCGAAGCGGCCGGCAGCGGCCGCGCCAGCGCAACCGCCTCATCCTTGCTGAAGCCTTGCCGGTCGGCATGGAGCAGGTTGGGATGCTGCGGCGCGCGGCGGTAGCGGCGCAGCAGGAAGGTTCGCATGAGATCGATCGCCTCGGCGCGGTCGCGCTCGCCCAGCGTGTCGTGGAAGAAGCCGTCCAGGACATGCCGCTCCCTGACCGAGGCGCCCAGCCGATCGAAGAAGGCGTGCTGCGGCGCTTCCTTGACGACGAAATCGGCGCCCGAGATCAGCAGCTGAGTCGGCACCGTGATGGCCTGGGCATCGGCGATGATCCGTGAAGCGGTCGCCGTGAGACCGAGCAGGACATCGACCGAATTCGCCCGGGTGATCAGCGGATCGGAATCGTAGCTCGCGATGCGTTCCCGGTCATGGGTGAGGAAGCGGCTCTTCACATAGGAATTGACGAAGAAGTTGCCGCGAAGCTTTCGCAGCGCGGCGAGACCGCTGCGCGCGAAGGGAACATAGAGCTTCACCTTGAAGGCAGGCGCGGCCAGGACCAGGGCGCGGATCCGCGGCGCGTAGTCATGCGCCCAGGCGGCGGCCAGTACGGCGCCGACGCTTTGCGCCACCACCGCGATGTCCTCCGCCGCGACGTCGTGCTCGCGGGCGATGTGATCGACGAAGCTCTGCAGGTCGCGCACCGAATGGTCGATGCCGGGGCTGTCGCCGCGTGCGCCCGGCGAACGGCCGTGGCCGCGCGCATCGAAGGCGAAGAAGGCGAAGCCGGGCAAAGCCAGTTCCTCGACCAGATGCGCCATGCGGCCGGAATGCTCGTGGCCGCGGTGAACCAGGATGATCGCACCGGTGCGATGCGCGGTCGTCTCCGGCCAGTGGCGATAGAAGAGCGCGACGCCGTCATGCGTGCGGAAGCGACCCTCGACGGCCGCGGCGCGCGTCGGCGCGGAAGCCAATGCAGGGTGGGACGCAATCTCGCTGCGCTGCGCCCCTTGAAGTGGCATGGCGGCGATCATGACTACCTCCTGGCACGGTCTGGATCGAGAGCGGGTGCGTTGAGCGCCGCCCAGCAGGCGGCGGCGAGGCCTTGGGCATAATGCGCGAGCGGCTTGTCGAGGCGGCCATAGACCTTGAAGGTCGCGGCCTGCAGCACGATGCCGAAGACGGTGCTGGTGGCGAGCTCGGAATCCTGCCGCGGCAGCGCGCCCGCCTTGATCGCGGCGGCGAGTTGGTCGTGCAGCACCTGGACCGGCGACTTCTCGCGCTCGGTGATCTTGCCCAGTTGGCCGTGCTGGGTCAGCAGCAGGAAGCGGAACAGCGGCTGGTCGCGGTCGAACAATCCGCAGATGGTCTCGACCATCGCGGCGATATGCTCGCGCAGCCCACCCTGCGCCTCGATCGTGCCGAGCATCTCGCCCAGGCCCCGATAGCCGGACCAGAAGATCTCCCAGACCAGATCTTCCTTGCTCTTGAAGTGGCGGTAGATCGCGGGCTCGGTGATCGCCGCGCTGGCAGCGATGTCGCGGATCGAGGTCGCGTCCACACCCTCTTCCGCGAAGAGACGGAGCGCGCCCTGGATGATGCGTTGTCTGGTCTGCTCGCCGCGGGTCATGCCGAAGCTCTTAGTTAGTGAGCGATCACTAACGTAAGCAACCAAGGACAAGCTGTCAAGGCGCCCGAACGGGCGCAGACTTAGCTATTGATTGGATTTGTTAATTCTCGGGATCCTAGTCCAGGAACTCGACACCCAGCTCGAGGGCGTTGCGGCGGCGGACCTTGCAGCGGCGCACCTTCCCGTCGCCGAAACGCAGCAGGAAGGCCTTGGGCACCTGCACCGGCGCATGGAGCTTGAGCTTCGCGCCGGTCTCCGAGAGATCGCGGATCGTGCAGTCGTAGGTGCTCATCAGGTCATTGAAGACGACCTGCGCACCGATCAGGGTGGTGTGCCGCTCGGCATGGCGGTCATGCGTGTCATCGCCGGGGGCAACGGCCGGCGCTTCCGAATGCGGCGCGGCGGCCGGTGTTTCGATCGCCGCCGGCCCGGCCTCGAGAGCCTCGGCCTGATGGCTCAGCAGATTGCGTTCGCGGCTGCGCCAGCGCGCCAGGGCCTCCGCCGACAGGGTTTTGGCGGGAACCGGCGTTGCGCGCTTTCCGTATTCACTCATGTCGACCACTCCTGAACGACTGCCGCCGCGAAGGCGTCTCGTCATTGTCGAACAGGATTGCTGAGAGGGAATTGACCGCGCGCAAGGTCGCGGCCGCCGCCTCCGTGACTATGGCGGCGGCGGGCCGGATAGGCCCCTGATGTGCCTTGGCTTTTCGCTCCCCGGCTCAGCCGATGAACCGGGCTTCTGCGTCAAGCGGCCGCAGTTTCCTTGCCCAGCATCCGCTCGTTCACCTGACGCAGCGAGCCCTGTGCCGGCGCTTCCGGCAAGGTCGTCACCGGGCAGGCCTTGCGGACGCGGTCGTGGAAATCGTGGATGCAGCCTTCGTATTCCGAGAGCGGGCCGAACTCGAAACCATGCGAGTTCAGGCCGACCTGCACGCGCTCGGACAACAGTTTGTCCTCGGCGCTGACCTGGCGGTTGATGCGAGCGTTCAGGTAGCGCAGCACCTTCATCTCGCGCCGTGCGTCGGGCCGCACGAAGATCGGATAGCGCACGGTGCAGGTCTCGGCGGTGAGCGGCAGGAACTGGAACACGTCCATGCTGTCGCCGTAGATGTCGATGCCGATGTTGGGCGGCATGGTGAAGAACATCCAGCTCTTGCGCACGTCTTCCGGCAGCGCGTCGTTCAGCTCCGGCGCCATCTGCTGATACATGCGCTCCGACCACTGCGAGGAAAGCTTGTCGCGCAACGTGCTCTTCGAACCGGCGACGCCGTGCTCGTTCATGAAACCGCCGAGATCGCTGTCGAGCAGCCGGTCGTAACCCGGATGGCCGACCGGCACGTGGTAGTTTTCGAGGTTGTTGTCGACTCCGACCTTCCAATTGCAGTTCCAGTTCTCGACCCAGGGTTCCTCGAGCGGCACCATCTCCTCCAGCTTGTAAGGCTCGAGCAGATGGGTGTAGTCCTTCCACATCTCCTTCAAGCTCGGGCCGCCGGAAACCACGCGAACGAAGACCAGGCCGCACAGAATCTCGAGCTCTACCGGCCGGAGGCCGAGCTGTTTCTTGTCGGCGCCGGGGAAGGTTTTCTCCGCCGGCATGCCGGCCAGTTCGCCGCGCAGGTTGTAGGACCAGCCGTGATAGGGACAGGTGACACGCGCCTTGCAGGTGCCGGCACCATCCAGCAGCTTGGCGCCGCGATGGCGGCAGACATTCATGAAGGCGCGCAAGTCGCCGTCCTTGCCGCGCAGCACGACGATCGAATCGCGCAGCAGGTCGAGCGTCACGAAATCGCCGACATTCTTCACCTGGTTCACATGGCAGGCGAACTGCCAGGACGGACGGAACAGCGCCTCGTATTCGAGCGTGTTCAGCTCGGCGTTGCGATAGGTCCAGGCCGGCAACACCAGCGGCGCGATCTCGCGGGGACTCTGGATCGGGCGTTGGTCGGTCATGGCGGGTCTCCTGTCGCTGAAGAAAAAATCTCTCTCGGCCGCGGATGCGGCTTTGAAATCCGTTGGATCTTGGAGGCGTGATGGCCCGCTAGTCGGGGGCGAATTCCTGCGGGAAGATGCTCGCAAGATAGGCCCGCGCAGTCTGCTTCGCCGCTTCACGGTCGAAGTTGCGCCCGCTGACCAGGATCTCCTGCCATTGCCATTCCAGGAGACCGGAGAAACCCATGGCGAGGGCTTCGGCATCGAGATGCCGATAGCCGCCGCGATTGATGATCTCGGCGAACAGACGGTCGAGCCCGTCCTGGCAGACCGTGTCGTAGGAGCCGATCCGCTCGAGATAAAGTTTGCGGGCCTTGGCCTCGCCCCAGAAGGCGTACCAGACCGCGACATTCGCGGGGTCGCTCACCTTGGGATCGAGGCTGACATCGATGATCGCCTTCAGCGCCCGCACCGGATCGTCGCCCGCTTCCTCGACTGCCGCGCGCCGCGCCGCCTCGAACTCGACCGCGATCTGCTCCAGGGCGCTCAGCAGCAGCGCGTCCTTCTTCTGGAAATGCAGGATCACCGTGCCCGGAGCCACTTTCGCCGCCTCTGCCACCAACTGGACGGTCGTGCCGGACAGGCTGTGCTTGGCAATGACGGCAATGGTCGCGCGCAGGATCGCCCCCTTCGTCCGGGAAGCGAGCGCCTCGTTCCGTCGTTGCGCAAGGTCAGTCACGGCCTGCACGATACCGCCCTATAGAATTGAATTTCAATCTCTAATTCCCAGAGACTGAATGAGCATTCATTTATCACCCGGGCCACTGTCCTGTCAAGCCGGCGGAGCCGGGAGATGAGGAACAGGCCACGAACGCTGCGGCGTTCGGAGCGGCCGCACGGCCCTTTGGCGTTCGCTCATCCTTTCGAAGCAATCGGATAATATTCCTCGGCACGCGCCGCCTCATTTCCGCCTTTTTTCGGGTAACACACAAAAATATAAGGAGAAACTGTTTGCCGCGGTTTTCTGCCGCCAATACAGATCAAGGGCTGCATCGGGGCGGTTGCGGCACGCGAACCTATCGTTAATTCTCGATTGTAAAGTTGTCTGACGGCGGCCATATTGACCCTTCGTCGGCTCGCTATGGGTTGGCCCAGGAACTCGCTCTACGGAGCTCCGACCCGGTCTCATCCCTTTCGAAGTTTGGCGTCGGTCGTCTCGCCGCAAGTCGCGGGGGGCGAAGGTTGTGCACCTATCCAGAGGAAAGCTATGGCTACTGGTACAGTCAAATGGTTCAACACCCAGAAGGGTTATGGCTTCATTCAGCCGGATGATGGTTCGAAGGACGTCTTCGTGCACATCTCGGCGGTGGAGCGGTCTGGCATCGGCTCGCTGCGCGATGGCCAGAAGGTCAGCTATGACGTGGTCCAGGACCGCGGCAAGCCGGCGGCTACCAATCTTAAGGGCAGCTGAGAACCATCGCATTCTTCGATAGGGGCGGCTTCGGCCGCCCTTTTTTTATGCGCATAGCGGCTCTGCTTTTCGCATGCATTGCGCATTCACTTGGGGCGGAGTAGACCCATGCTCTGCCTGATATGGTCTGCGCGTCACTGGGAGGAGAGCAGGATGTCCAACGCCGAACACGGCCGCAACCGACCGCCGTTCCTGCAGCTCAATCCCGCCGATCCGCTGATCGTCGCAACCCGCGAGCTCAAGGCCGGTGAGGACCTCGGCCTGGACGTGAAGCCGGTCGAGACCATCGCTCGCGGGCACAAGATGGCGACCAAGCCGATTGCGGATGGCGAGCCGGTCCGGAAGCTCGGCCAAGTGATCGGCGTCGCGACCAAGCCGATCACCCCCGGCCAGCATATCCACACCCATAACGTCGAGTTCCGGCCGAGCACCGCCGATCACGCGATCGGCTCCGGGCGCACCAACATGCCGATCATCGCCGAGGACAAGGCCGCGACCTTCATGGGCATCCTGCGCCCGGACGGCACGATCGCGACGCGCAACTATATAGGCGTGCTCACCACCGTGAACTGCTCGGCGACCGTCGCGCGGCATATCTCGGACTACTTCCGCATGCATCCGGAAGAGCTGGCGCCCTATCCCAATGTCGACGGCGTCGTGGCACTGACCCACAAGGACGGCTGCGCCAGCGCGCCGGACAGCGAGGGCACCAAGCTGCTGCGCCGCACGCTCGGCGGCTATGCCAAGCATGCGAATTTCGGTGCTGTGGTGATGATCGGCCTCGGCTGCGAATCCAACCAGCTGCCGCGCCTGGTGACGGAAGAAGGGCTGAAGGCCGGCCAGCGGATCCAAACCCTGGTGATGCAGGAAGTCGGCGGCACCCGGAAGACCGTCGAGGCCGCGATCGCCCATATCCGCGAGCTGCTGCCCGTCGTCAACAATGTGAAGCGCACCAGGCTCCCAGCCAAGCACCTGATCCTCGGCATGCAATGCGGAGGCTCGGACGGTTTCTCGGCGATCACCGCCAACCCCGCGCTCGGCGTCGCCGCCGATCTCCTGGTGCAGAACGGTGGCACCGCGATCCTCTCGGAAACGCCGGAGATCTACGGCGCCGAGCATATGCTGCTCTCCCGCGCGGTCAGCCGCGAGGTCGGCGAGAAGCTGATCGACCTGCTGAAATGGTGGGAAGACTACGCGGCGAAGGACAACGGCTCGCTCGACAACAACCCCTCGCCCGGCAACAAGGCCGGCGGCCTGACGACGATTCTCGAGAAGTCGCAGGGCGCGGCTCACAACGGAAGACCACACGAAAGACATCCATTCACGACCTAGCAGA
>JAYSFH010000174.1:0-357 GCA_041913405.1 Dongia sp.
CCTGGTCGTTGGGGCGGCCGGGCGTCACTTCGGTGATTGTCGGCGCGCGCAACGAGGAGCAGTTGAAGGCGAACTTGCCGGCGGGCGATCTGAAGCTCACCGACGAAGAGCGCAAGAAGCTCGACGACGTCAGCAAGCCCACGCTGATCTATCCCTATTGGCATCAGGCGAGCACCGCATCCGATCGGCTGAGCGCGGCGGACCTGGCGCTGCTGAAGCCGTTCCTGACCGGCAGCAGCCGGATGGGTTGAATCGAGTCTGTGGCGCCCCCGCCCCACCCACCCCCCCACGGGGGGGGGGGGGGGGGGGAGGGTCCGCCGGGGTGCGGCGCGGGGGTGACAAAGGGGGGCGGCCGCG
>JAYSFH010000174.1:367-4450 GCA_041913405.1 Dongia sp.
GAAGTCGGGGGAGGGCTTAGTTCAGGATCCGCAGGGTTCCGGCGCCGTGTTCACTTCGGCGCTCGGCATCGCCTGGTCCCAGCCGTAGACGTCGTCGCGGAATTCGAGCGTGCCGTCGTCGTCGATCCAGGCGGTGTCATAGACGAAGTGGACGGGCAGCGGCCGGGCGAGCGCCACGACCTGGGTGCCGCCGACCGCGAGCGCGCCGTCGATGCGGCCTTCGGTCCAGGCGGGATCGGCGGCCAGCAACGGCTTCACCAGCGCTGCGATGTCCGGCACGGCCACGCAGCCGAGGTTGGTGTGGCGCTCCGGCAAGTCGAAGGCCGCATGGCTCTGCTCGCCGCCGGGCACGCCGTGCAGGGCGATGCGGTCGTTGCCGGCGATCAGCAGCTTGGCGATGCCGAGTGGGTTGCCGGCGCCGGGCACCTGGCGCAAGCCGTCGTCGGTCACGCGGATGCCGTGGTTGACGAAGTAGAGTGCGTCCTCTTCCTGGCGCGGCCAGAGCTGGCGATCGGCGACGCTCTGCGGGATGCGATAGGAGGGCCGGAGCTCGATCCGGTCGATGACGGCGTCCAGCGCCGGCGTCGGCGTCGCCACGGCGCCGAGGATCGCCGGGCCTTCGCTGATCGTGCCGCCCTGATCGACCAGGCGATAGCGCGCCGCGGCGAGATTGACGACCAGGTAGCGGTCGCCCCATTTGCGATCCGCGCTGCGCTTGAGATTCTGCGTCAGGCTGGCGGCGCGATCTTTCGCCGGGACATTGAGGGCCGCCAGCGTGCCGGTGCCCATGACGCCGTCCGGCGGCAAGCCGTGGCGGGCCTGGAAATGCTCCAGCGCGGATTTCAGCGGCATGTCGAACGCGCTGCCCGCGGTCTCGGCCTTGAGATCGCCGGACGCGATCAGGCGCTTGCTCAAGGCTTCGACCCGCGGACCGGAATCGCCAAGCTGCAGCTTTGGCCCATCGGGAATCACCGGCCAATCCTTCAGCGCCGCAAGCGCCGCCTTGATGCGCGCTTCCTCCGGTGATTCCGGCGGCGCGGGCGGCGGCGTCTCAACCTTGGGAGGCTCGGGGGCAGGCGGCGTTTCGGCCTTCGGGGCCTCGGCGACCGGCGCCTCGACCTTGGGCGGCACCGGCTCCTGCAGCAGGGAAGCCACGTCGCTGGAAGCCGAGAGCGCATTCAATGCGGCCCCGAAGCCGGCGGGCGCATCCTTCGGGCGCAGGGCGCGGGCGGTCGCGCCATAGAGCGCGGTCAGCAGCAGGTCGGCGCCGGCACGAGATTCGGGACTCGTCTCGAAGGTCCGGGCCCGGGCCGCGTCGAGCAAAGGCTGCAGGTTGTTGCCGATGGTGAGGTCCGACCGGGTCAGCCGGTCCAGCATTGCATGGGCGGTCGGCGCCCCTGTCGTGACGAACCAGATCGGCCGGTTGCCCCGCAAGGTGTAGACGTTGCGCAAGGCGGCGACGGCTTCGGCGCCGAGCGCGGCGTCGATATCGATGACCGGCGGCGCGCCGACCGCGAGGATCTCGCCGATCGCCTTGGCCTCGGGCGCGCTGTCCTGGGCTGCCGCGGGACCCGCCATGCGGCCCGCCACGGGCAAGCCGGCGCAGGCGAGGAGCAGGAAGGCGACGCGAATCATCCGCATGATTCAACAATAGGCTTGAGTGCAATCTCCCGCCAAGCGGACTTCTGGCCCAAGGCCTGCTGGCGAAGCGGGAATGTTTGCACTAGCGTCGCGGCTCATCACGCGAGGGCAAGGGGAAGCAGGAATCGTGAAGGGGACGCGGCCGATCGAGGGCAGCGCGGGGTCGTCGTCGATCAAATTCGAGCCTTATTGGTGGGATGCGGCGCGGCCGGTGCTGCAGCCGGCAACAGCACTGCCGCCGCGAGTCGACGTGGCGATCGTGGGCAGCGGCTTCACCGGCATGCGGGCGGCACTGGAGCTGGCCCGGGCCGGGCGCAGCGTCCTGGTGCTGGACAAGGACACTGCGGGATCGGGGGCGGCGCGGCGCAATGCCGGCTATCTCGGGCGGGTGCTGAAGCATTCGCTGACCGCGCTGATGAAGAAGCATGGCGACGCCGCGGGCATCGCGATGTACCGCGAGCTGGGCGATGCCTTCACCGGGGTGATCGCGCTGATCGAGCGCGAGCAGATCGACTGCCACCTCTCGCGTCATGGGCGCTTCATCGCCGCCACCTCGCCCAAGCATTACGACGCGCTGGCCGCCGACCTCGAACCGATGCGGCGGCAGCTCGGCTACCCTTACGAGATGGTCCCGCGCGCCGAACAGCGGCGGGAGTTCGGCAGCGACCTCTATCACGGCGGCGCGGTCATTCCCGACCTCGCGGCGATCCATTCCGGGCTCTATCACCAGGGGCTGACCGAGCGGGCGAAGGCAGCGGGCGCGGTGTTCAGCGACGGCACCGAGGTCAAGGCCGTGACGCCGGAGCCGGAGGGCGTCCACCTCGTGACCGATCGCGGCACGGTCGTGGCCAGGGACGCGATCATCGCCACCAACGGCTACACGCCCAAGGAATTCGGCTGGGTTGCGAAACGGGTCATTCCGTTCCAGGCCTACATGGCGGCGACGGAAGAGCTGAGCGAGGCGCAGCTCCGGGACGCGATCCCCAACCTGCGCACCATGATCGATTCCAACACCAACATCGATTTCTTCCGCCCGGCGCCGGATTCGCGGCGCCTGCTGTTCGGCGGCGGCACCGGTGTGCCACGCGGCGACGCAAGCCAGATCGCGGATTTCCTGCACGGCATCCTGCGGCGGGTGTTTCCGCAGCTCGGCGCGGTGAAGCTCAGCCATGCCTGGACCGGTTATTGCGCCGGGACCTTCGACATGATGCCGCATATCGGCGGGCGCGATCACGTCTGGTACGGGCTCGGCTACAACTTCGCCGGCATCCCGATGGGCACGCATTTCGGCGCCAAGCTCGCCGCCATGATCGAGGGCAAAGCAGAAGGGCGCTCGGCTTTCGCCGAAACGCCCTTCCCGACTTTGCCCTTCTACTCGGGCGATCCCTGGTTCCTGCCGTTGGCGATGCGCTACTTCGACTGGAAGGACCGCAAGCGCGCCTAGGCAGCGCGCACCGTCCGCAGGAACTCGTCGACCTTGGTCTTCAGCAGGACGCCGTTCCGGCCGAGTTCGCCGGCGGCGGTGAGCACTTCGCCGGCAGCGCTGCCGGTCTGCTGTGCGGCCTGGGTGACGCTGGAAATATTGGAAGAGACCTCCTGGGTGCCCTGAGCCGCCTGCTGGACGTTGCGGGAAATCTCCTGGGTCGCCGCGCCCTGCTCCTCGACCGCGGAGGCAATCGCGGTCGAGATTTCGCTAACGCGGCCCACGGTCCTGGAGATGCTCTCGATCGCCTCCGCGGAGCTGGCGGTCGCGTCCTGGATCGCGCGGACCTGGCCGGCGATTTCATCGGTGGCCCGCGCGGTCTGGGTCGCCAGGGTCTTCACCTCGGAGGCAACCACCGCAAATCCCTTCCCGGCTTCACCGGCACGGGCGGCTTCGATCGTCGCGTTCAGCGCCAGCAGATTGGTCTGGCCGGCGATGTCGTTGATGAGGCGCACCACATCGCCGATCTTCTGCGCGGCTTCCGCCAGGCTCTTCACCTTGGCATTGGTGTCGGTGGCCTGTTCGACGGCCTCCCCCACGATCTTGGTCGATTCCGAGACCTGGCTGGTGATTTCGCCGATCGAGGCCGAGAGCTCTTCCGTCGCCGAGGCCACGGTCTGCACGTTCTGCGTGGTTTCCTCGGAAGCCGCCGCCACCGCCGTCGACTGGCGTGACGTCTGCTCCGCCGTGGCCGACATCGACTGGGCGGTGGACTGCAGCTGGGTGGCCGCGGAGGTGACGCCGTTGACGATCTCGCTGATCACCCGGTCGAACGCGGTGACCGCGTCTTCCATCTTGCGGCCGCGCGCGATCTGGCGTTCCTGCTCCGCCTGTTGCTCGGCCCGGAGCCGTTCGGCCTCGACCAGGCCCTGCTTGAAGACGCCGACGGCCTTGGCGACGCTGCCGGCCTCGTCGCGCCGATCCTGGCCGGCGACCTCGACCTGAAGGTTGCCCGCGGT
>JAYSFH010000174.1:4460-7610 GCA_041913405.1 Dongia sp.
AGGCGTTCATCACGGCGATGACGCCGTTCAGCGGCAGGGTGATCGAGCGGGCCACCACCCAGGCCAGCACCGCGCCGGCTATGGCGGCGGCGATGACGATCAGCACCAGCATGATGAGGTTGGACAGAAACGAGGCCTTGGCCTTTTCGTATTCCTCGCCCGCGATGCGCGCCTGCAGGTCCGCGAGCTTATTGAGGTTTTCGGCGAGCGCCTTGAAGGCGGGGCCGCCCTCGCCGGTCGCCACCGTCTGAGCCCCCGGCTGGTCGCCGGCCAGCAGGTGCTCGAGCACCTTGCTGGACGCGGCGTCGTAGGCGGCGATATCGCCCGCGGTCGCCTTCGCCAGCAGGGCCTCCTCGTCGGTCTGGTAGGTCGACATGTATGCCGACCAAGTCTGCATCGCGTCGGCCTTTCGCGCGTCCACCGCGGCTTTCTTCTCGGTGACCGCCGCGGGATCCTTGGCCTGGAGCGCCGCCAGGACGGCCAGCCGAACTTCGTAGTAGTTGGTGACGATGACCTTCACCTGGCCCAAGGCAACGGTGCGGTCTTCGTAGACGGTGCGCAGCCCCTCTCGGATCGACGACATGCCGAGATAGCCGATGCAGCCGAGGGCAATCATCAGCGCGATGTTGATGAGCAGCAGTGCGCCGAGGCGCTGGATGATCCGGGTATGCTTGAGCATCGTCCGTCTCCCAAGGTCGCGATACGATATATCGACCGGAAGGGTGATCCTCGAACACTTAAGAATGCATTGATGCCATGGCTGTCACCGGATTCACCGGGCCGCAGCCGGGGCGAACGGCCTCGATTCCGTGGCGGGCCGCCCGCGCAAATTGAAGAGTTGGCTTCGAGGACAAAGAAGAAGGGCGCTCGACCTTCGCCGAGACGCCCTTCCAACTTTGCCCTTCGCGTCGGGCGATGCCGGGTTCCAGCCCGGCGATGCGAGCCTAGGCGGCGCGCACCGTCCGCAGGAATTCGTCGACCTGCGACTTCAGGTCGACGCCGTTCTTCTGCAGCTCGCCCGCCGACGAGAGCACTTGGCCGGCGGCGGTGCCGGTCTGCTCCGCCGCGGCGGTGACGCCACCGATGTTGGAGGAGACCTCGGTCGTGCCCTGGGCCGCCTGCTGGACGTTGCGGGAGATTTCAGCGGTCGCGGCACCCTGCTCCTCGACCGCGGAAGCGATCGCGGTCGAAATCTCGCTGACCCGGCCGATCGTGCTGGTGATGCTGCCGATCGCCTCGACCGAGCGCTGGGTCGCGTCCTGGATGGCACGAACCAGGCCGGCGATCTCGTCGGTCGCCTTGCCGGTCTGGGTCGCCAGCGTCTTCACTTCCGAAGCCACGACCGCGAAGCCCTTGCCCGCCTCACCGGCGCGCGCGGCCTCGATCGTCGCGTTCAAGGCCAGAAGGTTGGTCTGGCCGGCGATGTCGTTGATGAGACGCACCACGTCGCCGATCTTCTGCGCCGCCTCGGCGAGGCTGCGCACCTCGTCGTTGGTCTGGGTGGCCTGACGCACCGCGTCGTGCACGATGCGGTTGGATTCGGTCACCTGGTTGCCGATCTCGGCGATCGAGGCCGAGAGCTCCTCGGTGGCCGAAGCCACCGTCTGCACGTTCTGGGTCATCTGCTCGGCGGCGGCGGCGACGACGGTGGACTGGCGCGAGGTCTCCTCGGCCACTTCGGTCATCGCATGGGCGGTGGTCTGGAGCTCGCTGGCCGAAGTGGTCACGGTGGTGACCACGCCGCCGACCGAGGATTCAAAACTGTCGGCCAGGGCCAGCATGTGGCGACGGCGCTCGGCCGCCTCGGCCTGCTTCTTCGCCTCGTCCTCGGCCTGGCGGCGGGCCGCGTCGGCACGGAGGTTCTCTTTGAAGGCGAGCACCGCCTTGGCGATGATTCCGACCTCATCCTTGCGCCCGGTGCCTGGGATCTCGGCGTCAATATTGCCGGCGGCGAGTTCATGCATGGTCGCGGTCAGGCGGCCGATCGGGCGCGTGATGCCGCGGGCCACCGCGAAGCCGATCAGGAGGCTCATGACCACCGCGGCGATCATGCCGCCGATGGTGAGCTTGCGCGAGGTGGCGAAGACTTCGTCGCCCTTGGTGCTGGCGGCGGAGGCGCCGTCATGGTTGATCTGGACCAGCTGGTCGAGCAGGGCGGAGGCCTGGTCGTAGGCCTTGTTGGATTCCCGGAGGAAGACGTTCGCAGCGCCGGCGACGTCATTGGCCGCATCGAGGTCCATGATGCGCTTGCTGGCTTCCATGTACTGAGTCCAGGCGGCATCGAACTGCTGGTAGAGGCCGCGCTCCTCGTCGCTGGAGATCAGCGGCTCGTATTGCTTGCGGCGATCTGCGATCTCGGCGGTGGCTTCCTTGATGGCCGCGAGGGCCTCGTTCTTGTCAGCCTCGGCATCCGCGATGAGATACTCGCCCTGGGCCGAGCGATAGTCGCCGGCCGCGGTGTTGAGCGCGGAGGCGGCTTCGACGCTCGGCAGCCAGTTGTCGGAAATTTCGGTCGACTGGTCGTTGATGACGCCGAAATTCCAGATGGCGAACAGGCCGAGAGCGGCCAGGACCAGGAGGACGGCGAGGAAGCCGCCATAGACTTTCACGCCGATCTTCAGGTTTTGCCAGACAGCCATCACGGGCCCCCTTCTAGAGTGGCCGGGCGCTTTCCACAGTGCTCGGCAGGTGAATATCGGCCTAATTTTGCGCGAGATTGGTAAAAGTTGGGTTTACCGCAGGGATCGGGTCCCATGCCGACGGCGCAGGGCGGCTTGCAAGAAGGGAATGGGTTCCGGGCACCCGGGCGTGGCACCGGCTCTCGAAACCCCTCCCCAGCTAGGCGGCCTTCACCCCGGCAATGTATTTCTCGACCTCGGCCCGCATCACCTCGGCCTGCTTGGCGAGTTCGCCCGAGGCGGCGAGCAGTTGGGTCGCCGCGGTGCCGGTCTGCTGGGCGGCTTCGGTGACTGAGACGATGTTGGTCGAGACCTCCTGCGTGCCGACTGCCGCCTGCTGGACGTTGCGGGCGATCTCCTGGGTGGCGGCGCCCTGCTCCTCGACCGCGGAAGCGATCGCGGTCGAGATCTCGCTCAAGCGCCCGACCGTCTCGGTGATGGTCTCGATCGCCTGCGCGGATCCGGCCGTCGC
>JAYSFH010000175.1:0-7593 GCA_041913405.1 Dongia sp.
CTGCTCGATCCCGCGGGCGAGGTCTCGGGCCTGGTCGGTTTCGGCGACATGGTCGAGACCTGGCGGGTGAACGAGCTCGCGGTTGCCGCCGCTGCGGTCGCGACCGGCGCCGCCGACCCGATCGCCGCGATCCTGCCGCTGGTCGAGGCCTATTGCGCCGAGAATCCCATCGGCGTGACCGAGGCGGACGCGCTCTTCGACCTCATTCTCACCCGCTTGGCGATCAGCATGGCGATGGCGGCGCGGGAATCCCGCCCTGAACCGGAAGACAGCTGGACCGCGCTGACGGCCATGCGCGTGCCGAACCGCGCGCTGGCCGTCGCGCGTTTGCGCCGGGCCGCCGGCCATGAGCCGGTGGCCGAACGCCGTGCGATCGAGGACTGGATCCTGAAGCACGGGAACGGCTTCGGGCCGATCCTGCCGGTGTCCCTGGCGAACCTGGTCCTGCTGCCGCTTGGCGCCGATCGCGACGAGACGCGCGGCCGGCCGTTCCGGGAAGCGCTGCAGGCCGCCTTGGCCGACATCGTGGGCACGGCCGTCGGCCGCTATGGCGAGGATCGGTCGATCTACGACGCGGATACCGGCGCCGCGCGGCGCACCATCCACCATGCAATCGATGTCTATGCGCCGGCGGGAACGCCGGTGCTGGCGCCGCTGCCCGGCCGGATCGCGATGCTCGGCCACGACACCAGCAGCGACGGCTTCGGCGGTATCGTCGTGCTGGAGCATGAGCCCGGCACGCCGCATCGCTTCTGGACCTTCTACGGCCATCTCGTACCGAGAAGTCTCGGCGACCGGGCGCTCGGCGCGGCGGTGGCGCGGGGCGACGTCCTGGGCACGCTCGGCCTGCCGAAGGAGAACGGCAATTGGCCACCGCACGTCCATATGCAGCTGATGACCGCGCTCTGCTTCGACCGGCCGGAGGCGATCATCGGTCTTTCGCTCCGCAGCGAGTGGGATCTCTGGGAGAGCATCTTCCCCAATCCCAACGGCATCCTCGGCCTTCGCATCGAGACCGGGGCGATCGTCGCGCGCGATCCGGAGTCATTGGCACGCCTGCGCCGACAGACGACCAGCCCGGCGCACAGCTTGTCCTACGATAGGCCGCTGAAGATCGTGAAGGGCGAGGGTGCGTATCTGATCGCCGAGGACGGCCGCCGCTATCTCGACATGGTCGACAACGTCTGCCAGGTCGGTCACGCCCATCCGCGCGTGGTCGAAGCGATCGCGCGCCAGGCGGCGCTGCTCGACACCAACAGCCGCTACCTGCACGACAACCTGGTCGAATACACCCGGCGCCTGGCACGGTTGCTGCCACCGGAACTCTCGACCATCTTCCTGGTGAACTCCGGCAGCGAGGCCAACGATCTCGCGCTTCGGCTGGCCAAGGCCCATACCGGCGGCACCGACGTGGTGGTGCTGGACCATGCCGATCATGGCGATCTCTCGTCGCTGATCGACATCAGCCCCCGGAAGTTCGACGGCAAGGGCGGTGCAGGCCGTCCGCGCCATGTCTGGGTCACCGAGATGCCGGACCTCTATCGCGGCCGCTTCCGATACGGCGAAGCCGAGGCCGGTCCGCGCTATGCGGAGAAGATCGCGACCTTGCTCCGCGACATGAACGGCCTCAACCGCCGGCCCGCGGCTCTCTTTGCCGAGGCGATGCTCGGCTGCGGCGGGCAGCTGGTCTTGCCGGACGGCTATCTCAAGGCCGCCTTCGAGGAGATCCGCGCCGCCGGCGGCGTCTGCATCATCGACGAGGTGCAGACCGGCTTCGGCCGCGTCGGCTCGCGTTTCTGGGCGTTCGAAACGCAAGACGTCGTCCCCGACATCGTGACCATGGGCAAGCGGATCGGCAACGGCCATCCGATGGGTGCTGTCGCCTGCCGGCCGGAGATCGCCGCCGCCTTCGCGAATGGCATGGGATCCGTCAACAGCTTCGGCGGCAATCCGGTCTCCGCCGCGGCTGGCCTCGCGGTGCTCGACATCATCCGCGACGAACGCCTGATCCCCCATGCCGCGGCGATGGGCGAATATCTCAAGGGCGGTCTAAATCGTCTCGCCACGCGCCACGCCTTGATCGGCGATGTCCGTGGCCTCGGACTCTTCATCGGCGTCGAGCTGGTGCGCGATCGCGAGACTCTGGAACCCGCCGCCGCCGAGCTGAAGGCGATCATCGAAGCGATGAAAGGCGAGGGCATCCTCCTGGGCGGCGATGGCCCGCATCGCAACGTGCTGAAGATCAAACCGCCGCTGGTGATCGCGAAAGAGGATTGCGACTTCTTCCTGCAGACGCTCGACCGCGTGATGACGCGGATCCAATAGTTCGTCATGCCCGGGCTTGACCCGGGCATCTTGTGCCGACGGCACCAGACCCGCGGGTCAGGCCCGCGGGTGACGGTCTATTAAACCGCTTCCGTCTTCACGCTGGTCAGCACGGTCTCGATGCCGACCTGGCTTCGAAGCTGGTTGGCGATGACGGCGCCGAGATCGGTGTCGAGGCCGTTGACCTGAAGATCCACGGTCAGCTCGTCGGCACCGGTCGCGACGCTGAACAGCTTCGACGGCACCATGCCGCGCTTGGCGAAGACTTCGATCAGGCGGGGCAGGGTCCCGGGATCCGCCACCGCTCGCACGGTGAGACAGAAGGTCGGAACGGGATTCCGGCCGCTCGGATGGCGCGGCAGGCTTTCAGGGGCAGTCATTTTCAAGAAACTCCGAAGCTCAAGGTGATCGGGAAATACCGGCTGTGCCCGGACGCTGCTTAGAGCGTCCGGCCGATAATTCGCGCAATCCCGAGCTTCGGCTGTGGATAAGTCATGGCATAACCCTAGGCGGCGCCACAGCCCTTGTCAAATCTGCACTTCGTGGCGTTTCCGGCCGGGAATCCTGCTGCACCCTGGGGGGAAATCCCCTAAACAAAGCCCCGTCCAAGCGGACGGAACGAGTCGGGCCAGGGATGACGCAGAAAATCGGGAATGGAGAGCCAGGCAGGCGGGATGAAATCCCGTTGCTGGCCGCCCCGATATTGGAATTGGAAGGCATTTCCAAGCGCTTCCCGATGACCGTCGCCAACGACGGCATCAGCCTTGCGATCCAGCCCGGCGAGATCCACGCCTTGCTCGGCGAGAACGGCGCCGGCAAATCCACCCTGGTGAAGATCATATATGGCGTGCTGCATCCCGATGCCGGCGAGATCCGCTGGAACGGCGCGCGCATTTCGATCGCCAACCCGGCCGCGGCGCGCGCGCTCGGCATCGGCATGGTGTTCCAGCATTTCTCGGTCTTCGAGGCGCTGACCGTCGCCGAGAACATCGCCCTCGGCCTCAACGACAAGCAGCAACGCAAGGGCCTGCGCGAGCGCATCGCCAAGGTCTCCGAGGATTACGGCTTGAAGCTCGATCCCGACGCCACGGTCCATCACCTCTCGGTCGGCGAGCGCCAGCGCGTGGAGATCGTGCGCTGCCTGCTGCAGAACCCGAAGCTGCTCATCATGGACGAGCCCACCTCGGTGCTGACGCCGCAGGAGATCGAGCGGCTGTTCGCCACTTTGCGCCGGCTGGCCGCGGAAGGCTGTGCCATCCTCTACATCAGTCATAAATTGGAAGAGATCCGGAGCTTGTGCGAGCGCGCCACCATCTTGCGCCAGGGCAAGGTGGTCGCCGAATGCGACCCGCGCCAGGAGACGGCGAAGCACCTGGCCGAACTGATGATCGGCACCACCTTGCGGCCGCCCTATCACCTGCAGGAAGATTCCGCGGAGACCTCGCCGCCGCGCCTGGAGGTGGATCATCTCTCGGTGAAGAGCGACCGCGCCTTCGGGGTCGATCTCGACCAGATCTCTTTCACTGTTTCGGCCGGCGAAGTGCTCGGCATCGCTGGCATCGCCGGCAACGGCCAGAATGAACTGATGGCGGCGCTCTCCGGCGAGACGCCGGCCAATCGCGCCGAGGCGATCATCCTCGACAGCAAGCCCGTGGGCCTGCTGGGGGCGGCGGAGCGGCGCCAGCGCGGCGCCGGCTTCGTGCCGGAAGAGCGGCACGGCCATGGCGCGGTCAAGGACATGACCCTGGGCGAGAATGCGCTGCTCTCGGCCTATCGCACCAAGGGGCTGGTGCGCGGTGGGCTGGTCGACATGGGCAGCACCATGCGCTTCGCCGCGGAGATCATCAAAGGCTTCGCGGTGCGGAGCGACGGGCCGGCGGCCGAGGCGCGCTCGCTGTCCGGCGGCAACCTGCAGCGCTTCATCGTCGGCCGCGAGATCATGCAGCAGCCGGGCGTCCTGGTCGTGGCTCAGCCGACCTGGGGCGTCGATGCCGGGGCTGCCGTGTCGATCCGCCAGGCCTTGCTCGATCTTGCCGGCCAGGGTGCTGCGGTCGTCGTGATCTCCCAGGACCTCGACGAGCTGATGGAGATGGCGGACCATATCGCGGTCATCGCCAACGGTCGCCTTTCAGCCCCGCGCGCCGTGGGCGAGGTGACTGTCGCCGAGCTGGGCCTGCTGATGGGCGGTATCGCAACACAGCCGCAAGAGAGGCGCCATGCCGTTTCGGCTTGAGGCCCGCGGCCGTCACTCGCCGCTCTGGACCTGGCTGTCGCCGGTCGTGGCGATTGCCCTGACCCTGATCGTCTCCACGGTGCTGTTCGCCGCCATGGGCCAGCCGGCAGGTGCCGCGCTCTACACTTTCGTCGTGGCGCCGATCTCCAGCGTCAACGGCGTCGCCGAGCTCGGGGTCAAGGCGGCACCCCTGGTGCTGATCGGCGTTGGCCTGGCGATCGGCTTTCGCGCCAATGTCTGGAACATCGGCGCCGAAGGGCAGCTGATCCTCGGCGCCATCTTCGGCGGCGGCATCGGGCTCTGGGCCGGCGACGACACCGGCTTCTGGATCCTGCCGGCGATGATCCTCGGCGGTGCCCTCGGCGGCGCGCTCTGGGCCGCGATCCCCGCACTGCTGAAGACCCGCTTCAATGCCAGCGAGATCCTGACCAGCCTGATGCTGACCTATGTGGCGCAACTGCTGCTTATCTATCTGGTGGTCGGCCCCTGGAAGGATCCCGAGGGCTACGGCTTCCCGCAGACCCGGCTGTTCGGCGAAGGCGCCACCATGCCGATCCTGATCTCGGGCACCCGCGTGCATCTCGGCGTGCTCGCGGCGGTGATCGCGGTCGGGGTCTGCTGGCTCATCCATGCCAAGACCTTGCTCGGCTTCCAGCTCCGCGTGCTCGGCCAGGCGCCGCGTGCGGCGGCCTACGCCGGATTCAGCGGCGAGGGCCTGACCTGGTTCGCGTTGTTGCTGGGGGGTGCGCTCGCGGGCCTGGCTGGCGTCTTCGAAGTGGCGGGGCCGATCGGCCAGCTGACGCCGTCGATCTCGCCGGGCTACGGTTTCACCGCGATCATCGTCGCCTTTCTCGGGCGCCTCAATCCGGTAGGCGTGCTCTTGGGCGGCATCGTGCTCGCGCTCTCCTATCTCGGCGGCGAGCAGGCGCAGATCACGCTGGGCCTCCCGAAGGCAATCACCGGAATCTACCAGGGCGTGCTGCTGTTCTTCCTGCTGGGCGCCGACCTGCTGGTGCATTACCGCATCCGTTTCACGCAGCGCGCGCCGGCTGCAGGTGCCGCATGAACGGGATCGATCTCACGTCGGTCGCCGTCTCGGTGATTGCCGCCTCGACGCCGCTGCTGCTGGCCGCGACCGGCGAGCTCGTGACTGAGAAGTCCGGCGTGCTCAACCTCGGCGTGGAGGGGATGATGCTGGTGGGTGCCGTGATTGGCTTCGCGGTCACCTTGGGCTCCGGCAGCGCCGTTCTGGGCGTTGTCGCGGCGGCGCTGGCCGGCGCGGCCATGGCGCTGATCTTCGCCGTCCTGACCCTGACCCTCCTCACCAACCAGGTCGCGACCGGTCTCGCCTTGACGATTTTCGGCATCGGCCTCTCGGCCTTGATCGGTGCCGGCTACGTCGGCCAGCCGCTGAAGGGACCGCTCCCGAAGCTGGACATTCCGGGCCTCTCCACCTTGCCGGTCCTGGGTCCGATCCTCTTCCATCAGGATGCGCTGGTCTATTTCTCCTTCGCCGCGCTGATCGGCGTCTCCTGGTTCCTGCGCAAGAGCCATGCGGGGTTGGTGCTGCGCGCGGTCGGCGATTCCCATGATGCGGCGCATGCGATCGGCTACGGCGTCATCAGGGTGCGCTACCTCGCGACCCTGTTCGGCGGCGCCATGTGCGGCATCGCCGGGGCCTATTTCTCGCTCGCCTATACGCCGATGTGGGCGGAAAACATGACCGCGGGCCGCGGCTGGATTGCCCTGGCCCTCGTGGTGTTCGCCGCCTGGCGGCCGGCGCGCCTGCTGCTTGGCGCCTATCTCTTCGGCGGGATCACCATCCTGCAGCTCCACATCCAGGGCTTCGGGCTCGCCATTCCCTCGCAATTCGTGTCGATGCTGCCTTACCTTGCCACCATCCTCGTGCTGGTGGCGATTTCCAGCGACCGGACTCGCGTGCGCTTGAACACGCCCGCCTGTCTCGGCCGTGCTTTCAATCCCGCAGGTTGATTCTGAAAAACATCAGCAAGGAGGCTTTAGAATGCAGATGAAACGCAGAACTTTCGCCAAGACCCTGGTCGCCGGCGCCGGCCTGATCGCCGCGCCGCATGTGATTTCAAAGGGACTGATCACCCAGGCCCGCGCCGCCGATCCGTTCAAGGCGGCCTGGATCTATGTCGGCCCGGTCGGCGATTTCGGCTGGTCCTATCAGCACGATGTCGGCCGCAAGGCGGTCGAGGCGGCGCTCGGCGACCAGGTGAAGACCACCTATGTCGAAAGCGTGCCGGAAGGGGCCGATGCCGAGCGCGTGCTGCGCGACCTCGCCACCGCCGGCAACAAGATCATCTTCGCGACCTCGTTCGGCTTCTGGCAGCCGGCGCTGAAAGTCGCCAAGCAGTTCGCCGACGTGAAGTTCGAACACGCGACCGGCTACAAGCGCGCCGACAATCTCGCCACCTACAACATCCGCTTCTATGAGGGCCGCTACATTCAGGGCGTTATCGCCGGCAAGATGTCGAAGTCGGGCATCGTCGGCTATATCGGCTCGGTGCCGATCCCGGAAGTGATCATGGGCATGAACGCCTTCATCGCCGGCATGCGCACGATCAATCCCAAGGCCACGCTGAAGATGGTGATGATCAACGCCTGGTACGATCCCGGCAAGGAAGCCGATGCCGCCAAGGCGCTGCTCGACCAGGGCGCCGACATCATCGCGCAGCACACCGACTCTCCGGCGCCGCTGCAGACTGCGCATGACCGCGGCGTCCAGGGCTTCGGTCAGGCCTCGGACATGATCAAGTTCGCGCCGACCACCCAGCTCACCTCCTCGGTCGATCACTGGGACGACTACTATGTCGAACGCGTGAAGGCGGCGATGGACGGGTCCTGGAAGTCCGGCGATGTCTGGGGCGGCTTGAAGTCGGGCATGCTGAAGATGGCGCCCTACACCAACATGCCGGACGACGTGAAGGCCTTGGCCGTGAAGACCGAGGAAGGCATCAAGAGCGGCCAGACCATGATCTTCATGGGCCCGATGAAGGCCCAGGACGGCA
>JAYSFH010000176.1:0-7581 GCA_041913405.1 Dongia sp.
CATGCTCTGCACGCTCGTCATGACCGAGAACACCGATGCCAAGGGCGTCGCGCGCTATCCGGTCGGCATCATGCCGGTGCTGGACCCGGCGACCGGCGAGGGCCTGGTGGACGAGCTCGGCCGCCGCTCCTTCACCACCTCGGTGGCCTATGGTCCGACCATCGGCAAGAACATCGCCCTCGCCTATCTGCCCTGGGCCTATTGCCAGGAAGGCCGCAAGCTCAACGTCGAATACTTCGGCGAGACCTATCCGGTCGAAGTCGCCGGCGTCGGCTACAAGCCGCTCTACGACCCGGAGAACCTGAAGCCGCGGACCTGAGGCGAGGTCGGCGTCGCCTGCGCAGCGGCCTGCTCATGCGGCGGGCCGACGTGCATTCGTCGCAGAGAATCTCTCACCTGTCCGGGTCCCGTCCGGGTAGAACGGCTCCGTCCGAATGGCGTTTCGTCTGCGTCCTGTCTGCGTTGCGCCGCATCATCGGGTTGAGCGCTTTCATCTTCGTTGTGCTGCTTCGTCAGGGACTTAGCGGCTGTTTCGTCTGTGCCCTGTCCGCGTTGCACCGCACCGTCGGCACTCCCCACCTCTTTGTCTGCGTTCTGTCTGCGTTGGACTGCGGCGTCTGCGTCCCGTCTGCGCCCTGTCTGCGTTGCGCGATCCCTTCGGGGTCGCAGCCTGGCGTATAGGGGTAGTGGGTATAGTTGTGTTTCGTCGGGGCCCCGTCGGGGTCGCGTCGCTCTGTGCGGGTCCGGTGCGGGTCGTGTGATTCTGTGTGGGTCCGGTGTCGGTTGCGCGCCGGTACCCGCCGTTCAGTTCGCATTGCATCTTAGCTCATTTCGAGCTGCGGCGCTACCGCCGGTAGCGAATTCGGCCAGACTATCGCGGCAGCATCCACGCAGTTCGTTGCGCGCAAGGCGACGGCCAACGGGCAATCGGCCCGCCATTCCGGCTTGCAACAACCGGGAATTGCAGGCACCATGGCTGGGTCGTCGTCCTCCCGGCGGGAAAGGGAGCAGCGTGGCGGTCCAACCTGCAGAAGAAGACGAGACCAGAACCGGCCGGCGGCGGGATGTGACGGTGCTGGTCAAGGTCCTGCCCAAGGACCCGATGGTCGCCCGCAAGGAAAAGCTCTGGCCGCCCGAGCGACCCGAGAAGGTGAGATGCGCCACGATCGACGACGGGCCGACCAGCGCACGGATCGCGGTGGTGGACTACAACGCCGATCTCGACGTGCGCTTCGCGCCGGCCCGGGTCCTCAAGGACGGATCGGGCTTCGCCGGCCTGGCGGGCAAGTCCCCCGACAAGATTCTCGAGGGCTTCACCTTCCACCAGGTCAATGCCTGGGCCATTGCAGAGCAGACGCTGGAGCGGCTGGAGAGCGAACGCGCGCTCGGCCGGCCGATCCCCTGGGCCTCCGGCCTCGGCCGCCTGTTGATCCTGCCGCATGCCGGATACGAACAGAACGCGTTCTACGACCGCGGCACCGGCGCGCTGCATTTCTTCTATTGCGAAGGCAAGGACGGGAACCGGGTCTTCACCTGCCTCTCGCATGACATCGTCACGCATGAGCTGGGACACGCGATCCTCGACGGATTGAAGCCGGGCTACAACGAGGTCGCCTCGCCGGAAACGGCGGGGTTCCACGAATATTTCGGCGACGCCATCGCCATGATGGCCAGCCTCAGCAACCGGGAAATCGCCAAGCTGGTGGCGCGAGGTGCGCCGTCACGGCTCGGCGCCCGGAACGTCGTCTCGAAGATCGCGAGCGAGTTCGGCGAGGCGCTGCGCGGCACCGACTACCTGCGGGGCGCCTGGAACAATCGGAAGATGCGCGACCTGCGCGGCAGCTACGAGGAGCACGACTGGTCGGAGATCCTCACCGGCATCTATTACAACCTGCTGCAGTTCCTCTATCGCCGCAACCTGCAGAACCTGCGCAAGGAAGAGCCCAAGCAAAGCCGCCAGTATCTCGCAATCAAGTCGCTGATCCGCTCCGCCACGCATACTGCGAACATCATGCTGCGGGCGATCGACTATTGCCCGCCGGTCGACCTGCGCTACGACGAATATGCCCGCGCCGTGCTGCGCGCCGACGAAGTCGCCTATCCGATCGACGCCTACGGCGTGCGGACCGAGCTCCGGCGCATCTTCAAGCAGCGCGGCCTGGTGCTGAAGCCCGAGCCGCCCAAGCAGCGGCAGAACATCGTCAGCGCGCTGCGCAACGCGCCCAGCATCGACGACGTGACCGCGACGCCGGTCGATGCCTATCGCTTCCTCAACCGCTATCGCGACGTGTTCGGCATCCCGCGCGACGCGAACCTGACGGTGGACACGGTCTATCGCACCAACAAGCGGGCCAGCAGCGGCTACTGGACGCCGAAGGAGCGGGTGATCGAGTTCACCTGGAGCGAGGATTTGAAGCTCACCGGCAAGGCCTTCGGTTCGCTCGACGGCACCTACATGCCGCTGCTCTGCGGCGGCACGCTGGTGTTCGACGGCAGCGGCAATTTCCTGCACCAGGCGATGGTGCTGCCCTCGGACGCGCGGCGCGAGCAGCTGCTGAAGTACATTCGCTACCTGGTCAGGGAAGGCGAGATCGGCGTCGCCGACAATGCACGCGGCATCGGCGCGCCCGGTCGCGACGCCTACCGCATCCGCGCCACCATCCGCGGCGACCACGTCCAGCTCCAGCGCAACGCGGCCATGCGGCACGATCGCCCCGGCGTCGGGCACGGCAAGCACCACGGGGCACATCGATGAGCCAGGAGATCCGCATCCGCGCCTATATCGTCGGCTTCGGGGATTGCATCCTGCTCAGCCTGCCCGACGGCAACAAGACCCGGCACCTGCTGTTCGATTTCGGCCGCGCCCCCAACGATTCAGCGAGCCTGGAGCGGTTCCCGGCGATCGCGGCCGACATCAAGAAAGAATGCGGCGGCCGGCTCGACCTGCTGGTCATGACCCATGAGCACCTGGACCATATGGAAGGCTTCTACCGCGAGCGGGAAGTCTTCAACAGCATGACGGTGGACCGGGTCTGGATGAGCCTGCCAAGCCATCCGAAATACTACAGCGATTTTCCCAAGGCCAAGCTGCAGAAGAAGCTCCGCGCCGGCCTTACCGCCTTCGCCGCGGATGCCCGGCGCAACGGACTGGTCCTGCACCCGGGCTTCATCTCCCTGCTGCAGAACAACGTTGCCAACACCGACCGCGTCGAATACCTGCGCAAACTCGGCAAGAAGCCGGTTGCCTACCTCGCGCGCGGCAAGTCGGTTTCGCCCGGCTTCAGCAACATCAAGATCCGGGTGCTGGCCCCGGAACCCGACGTCAGCGTCTATTACTCGGCGAGCGCGCGGGAGAATGCGATGACGGCGGCGCTCGCCGCCGCCAGCGGGACCCAGGATGAAAGCGAAGGCCTGACGTGGACCTTCCCGGACGTGCCGCGCGCCACCGCGAATCAGCTGGGCGGCGTCTCGCGCAGCGACTTCGAGCGACTGCGCCGTTCCATCCGGGAGGACGGCGTTGCCATGGCTCGGTTCATCGACCGTGCGCAGAACAACACCTCCCTCTGCCTGATGATCGAGGCGGGCGGCAAGCGCCTCCTGCTGCCCGGCGATGCCGAGCTCGAGAGCTGGGACGTGATGAAGAAGAAATGCGCAGCTGAGTTCAAGAAGCCGGTCGATTTCCTGAAGGTCTCGCACCATGGCAGCCATAACGGCACGCCGCTGGAGCTCCTGGATTCGCTGTTGCCGGTCCGGCGCAAGCAATCGGCGCAGGTGCTGGTGTCGACCAAGAAGAACGTCTACGGCACCAAGAACCCGGTCCCCGACACATCCCTGCTCGATGAACTGGCCCGCCGCAGCCGGAAGGTGGTGACGACCGACGGCAAGCCGGGCACCCATGTCGATCTGAGCTTCTAAGCCCCAAGAATCTGGTCCGAAAATCCTGTCGCCCGCGCCCGGTTTCTGTAACAAGATGCGCCGGGGGGACGACATGAATCACTGCCATCGCTTCGCCGCCATTGCCACGCTGCTTGTCGCCACGCTGCTTGTCGCCACGGCCACGGGACCGGCCTGGGCCGACGTGGTCACCGGCAATGTGATCGGCGGCTTTGCCGAGGTCGCCAACAGCGTGAGCGGCGCCCTGCCCGGCCAGCAGCCGGCGCCGAAACAGCTGAAATCGCCGGCGCATTTCGGCGAAAAGGTGCAGACCGCGGCAAAGTCCAAGGCCAACATCAGCTTCATCGACGGCTCGCATGTGCTGATCGGCGAGAATGCCGCGCTCACCATCGACGCCTTCGTGTTCGACCCGAAGGCCGGCAAGGAGAGCGCCGCCTATACCATCGCGGCCGGGGCGCTCCGCTTCGTCTCGGGCAGCATCAAGAGCGACAGCATCAAGATCCAGACCCCGACCGCGGTGGTCGCGGTGCGCGGCACCAATTTCAAGCTCAAGGTCCTTCCCGACGGCACCACCGTGATCTCGGTCAACCGCGGCGCGGTCGAAGTCACCTCGCGCCGGACCTTCGCGACGGCGACGCTCGGCGCCGGCCAGAGCGTCAGCTGCAACGAGCAGGGTCTGAGCGCCGTGGACGCCAGCGAAGTCGAAGTCGCGGACGAGTTCGTCGATCAAGTCGAGTTCGACGGCGAGCCGGATCTCGCCGAGGTCGGCCTGAGCGAGCTCGGCTTCTCGGACGAAGAGGCCAGCGAGATCGAAACCGCGCTGAGCGAGGCCGAGAGCGAAGACGGTGCCGATGGCGCCGACAGCGATTCGGAAGGCGGTGACAGCAGCGACAGCGGCAGCGATTCCGGAGACGGCGGTGACGGTGGCGACGGCGGCGGTGATGGCGGCGGCGGAGAGGGCGGCGGCGGCGGCAACAACTAGCCCGAGCTGCGGGCGAAGGGATCGTTCGTGCTGTCCTCGTTCCAGACATGCTCCGCCCAATGCGCGGCCTGCCGCGCCCGATCGATGCCGCAGAGCCGCGCGATCAGGGCCAGCGCCATGTCGGTCCCGGCCGAGACGCCGGACGAACTCCAGAACTTGCCGTCCTCGACCCAGCGGGCGCGCGGCTGCCATTCCACCTTCGGCCCCTGGCTGACCACCCAGTCATAGGCATTCTTGTTGGTGGTGGCGCGGCGTCCGTCGAGCAGGCCGGCCCTGGCCAGCAAGGCGCTGCCGGTGCAGACCGAGGCGACGATCTCCGCGCGGCCGGCCGCGCGGACCAGCCAATCGAGCAGCGCGCGGTTATCCACTTCCCGACGCGTGCCCATGCCGCCGGGCACCAGCAGCACGTCGTAGGGATGATGGTCGACGAAGTAGTCGTCGATCACCACTTGCGGGCCCTGGGCGCTGTCGACCACCTCGGTCTGTTCCGAGACCAGGCGGATCGCGAAATCCTCCGAGAGCATGCCCAGCATCTCGAGAGGCCCGAAGACGTCGAGCAATTCGAAGCGCTCGAACAGGAGGACACCGACAGTGCGTTTCATGGGGCGAGGAACCGCGCCATCGCCGCCGCTCCGAGGCCGGCCGCCCGCATGATGCGCCGCGCGAATTCCGCCGCCGCCGGGCGCAGGCTGCCTTCCGGCCGGTCGAGCCAATAGGCGACCGGGTTCAGCACTGTCCGGTCGTCGGCCGCAACCACCCGCCCCTGCGCCAGCACCTCCTGGATCAGCGGCGGGCGGGCGAGCGCGATGCCGAGGCCGTGCTCGGCGGCATCGACCACGAGGTTGTAGTCCTCGAAGCGGCGATCCTGGCGGCGCGGGCGATAGTCCAGGCCCTGCGCGCCAAGCCACGCGCGCCAGCCCGAGGCGTCGGAATCATGGATCAGCGGATGGTCGAGCAGGCGCTCCGGCTTGCCCTGGCCGATCCGGGCCGCGAGCTCGGGTGCGGCGACCGGGAAGCAATGCTCCTCGAAGAGCTGCACCGAGTGCCGCCTCGGGATGCCGCCGCGCCCGCAGCGCAAGGCGAGGTCGATGCCGTCATCGGCAAGATTGGATTCGCGATGGTCGATGATGAGCTCGACCCGGAGCTCGGGCTCGCCGGCTTCCAGAGCCCGCAGCCGCGGCATCAACCAGAGGCCGCTCACCGAAGGGAGCGAGGCGAGGCGCACGACCGCGCTGCCCTTGGCCTCGATCCAGCGGTCGGAGCTGTCGGCTATCAACGCCAGGGCTTCGGTGGTGCGGAGGAACAGACGTTGCCCCTCCGGCGTGAGATCGACGCCGCGGGCCTGGCGCTGGAACAGCTTCTGGCCGAGCCAGCGCTCGAGCTTGGCGATTTGCCGGCTGACCGCGCCATGGGTGACGTTGAGCATCGCTGCGGCGGACGAAAAGCTGCCGGTCCGCGCCGCCGCCTCGAAGGCGCGCAAAGTGTCGAGGGGTAGCATTTGGGGCGAGATGTGATTCATCCTCACAGCTCGACATCGATCCTGTCGATTGTCAAGCAGCTCACTTTTGCACAGATTTCCGATCCCAATGAAGGAGACCCCGATGTCCCAGGGTTCGGAAGCCCTGCCCTTGCCGCGCAAATTCGACTGGATCCCCATCCTCGCTTTGGCCCTGACCGTGGTCGGCTGGGCCTCGGCCTTCCCGGCGATCCGGGCGGGGCTGACGGCCTTCGGCCCGCTGGAGTTGGGCTCGCTGCGCTTTGCGATTGCCGCCGTGCCCTGCGCGGTGCTGCTGGCGATCATGCGACCGGCACGGCCGACCGGGCGTGAATTCTTGCGGCTGGCGTTGCGCGGCCTGGTCTGCGTCTCGATCTATACCGTCGCACTCAACATCGGCGAGCGGACGGTCTCGAGCGGGGCGGCGAGCTTCATCGTCAACGTGAGCCCGATCCTGACCGCGATCTGGGCGATGCTGCTGCTGGGCGAGCGGTTCGGCGCCGTCGCCTGGATGGGCACCGCGCTCTCGTTCACCGGCGTCACCCTGGTGGCCTTGAGCGACAGCGAGTCGTTCAAGTTCGATACCGGCGTGCTGTTCATCCTGGCGGCGGCGCTCTGCACCTCGGTCGATGCGGTGATCCAGAAGCCGTTGTTCAAGCGGCATAACGGCCTCAGCGTCGCCTGCTGGTCGATGATCTTCGCGGCACTGTTCCTGGCGCCCGGCCTGCCCGGCGCGTTCCGGCAATTCGCCGAGGCCGGCGGCGAGGCGCGTTTCGCCGCGCTCTATCTCGGCACCGTGCCGAGCTTCATCGCCTATTGCGGCTGGTCGATGACGGTGTCGCGCTTCCCAGCGGCGCGGGCGGCGAATTTTCTCTACTGCATTCCGCCCACCGCGACCCTGATGGGCTTCCTCTGGCTGGGTGAGGTTCCCGCGCTGCTCGGGATCGCCGGCGGCGCACTGGCGCTGGTCGGCGTTGCGGTCGTGAATATCGCGCTGCGCCGTCGCGCTTAAAGGACGGCTTCGCCGCTGGCGAGGGATTCCAGCGCCTCGACGTCCTTGAGCACCACCTGATGGACGCCGGAGACCGTGATCAGGTCATGCCGCTTGAACTGGCTCAGGCCCCGGGACACGGTTTCGATGGTGAGGCCGAGATAGTCGGCGATGTCGAGCCGGCTCATCGGCAGGTCGAGATTCGGGTTGTCGTGCGAG
>JAYSFH010000177.1:0-7563 GCA_041913405.1 Dongia sp.
GTCGCAAATCTATTTAGTGTAAACACGATTGCACTATTCTGGATTACACTAACCTGTGTCTTGCCGTTCTATTGCCGCAACTATTATCCGCGAAGCGGGATCACAACGGTTCCCCATGATGATCGTAGCGTATTGCCTTGGGATACGACCCGAAGGTCCCCTTCGCGCCAGGAGCGGCCGTTGCTCCTTCACCGTTTCGGCGCAGGTGCTGGCAGCCTCCACCGCTCTCATTGCCTACCTGCGACGCGGCGATTCCAGCGGGGCGTTTAGATTGGTTGGCGTTCGCGACACGTTTGCTCGGTCGAGAAACCGAGGTGCTGCGGCTCTTATTGCGATGCCGCCGCGTGGTCTGGCCGCCGTATTTCACCGCGGCACCATATGATCACTCGGTCTTGGCCGGGATCGGCGCTACAGCGGACGCGAGAACGCCTTGGCTTTGCGTCGGCGCGGCGCGACACGATCGAGGAAGCGCGTGGCCTGAGCCCTGATTGCGGCGCGCTTCTCATCGCTCATGCGATCGATGTTGCCGAGGATCGGGCCGATGCGCTGGTTCTGCGTCAGCCGTGCGCGGTGCCGCATCAGGAAGTCCCAGTAGAGGAAATTGAACGGGCAGGCCCGCGGACCCGTCGTCTCCTTCGGGTTGTAGCGGCAGTCGGCGCAATAGTCCGACATGCGGTTGATATAGGCACCGGAGGCGGCGTAGGGCTTGGAGCCGAGCACGCCGCCATCGGCGAACAGCGCCATGCCGTGGGTGTTCGGAAGCTCCACCCACTCGAACGCGTCGGCGTAGACCAGCAGGTACCATTCCTCGACCTCGGCCGGCGCGAGCCCGGCCAGCAGCGCGAAGTTACCGGTCACCATCAGGCGCTGGATGTGATGGGCGTAGGCCTCGCGCCGGGTCTGGTCGATGCAGGCGGCGAGGCAGCGCAGTTCGGTTCGGCCGTTCCAGTAGAAGTCGGGCAGCGGCCGGTCGGCGCCGAGCGCGTTGCTCTCGGCATAATCCGGCATCTTCAGCCAGTAGACGCCGCGCACGTATTCGCGCCAGCCGAGGATCTGGCGGATGAAGCCTTCGACGGCGTTCAACGGCGCGCGGCCGGCGCGATACTCGGCCTCAGCCCGGCGGCAGACGTCGAGCGGGTCCAGGAAGCCGATGTTCAAGGCGGGCGAGATGACGGAATGGAACAGCGTGTCGGCGCCGAGCCGCATCGCGTCCTGGTAGTCGCCGAATCGCGGCAGGCCCGCCGCCAGGAAATGCGCCAGCACCTGCTCGGCCTCTGCCGCGGTGACGGCGAAGCCGAACGGCTCGAGATCGCCGAAATGCTCCGGAAACCGGCGCGCGACCAAGTCGAGCACGCCGCGCGTGATCGCATCGGGCGCGAACAGCCGGCGCTGCGGCACCGGCAGGCTCGCGGGCAGCGGCTTGCGGTTCTCGCGATCGAGATTCCAGCGGCCACCTTCCGGCGTGCCGTCGGCTTGCATCAGCAAGCCGGTCTTCCGCCGCATCGCACGATAGAAGAACTCCATGCGCAAGGCCTTGCGATCGCCGGCGAAGGCGGCGAACTCGGGGCGGCTGGCGATGAAGCGATCATCCTCGCGAATCTCGACCGGCAGGCCGAGGGCGGGCGCCCAGCCCTGCATCACCTCGGCCAGGCGATACTCGCCCGGAAAGGTCGCGACCAGGCGCGCCGGCCGCAGTTTCGCCACCGCTCTGGCGACCTCGCCGCTCAGCATGCCGCTGTTGCCCGGCTCGTCGAGCGGCACGTAGCGCACCTTCACCCCGCGCTGCCGCAGGCTCTCGGCGAAATGACGCATCGCGGCGAAGATCAGCGCCAGCTTCTTCTTGTGATGCGGAACATAGGTCGCTTCCGCCACAAGCTCCGCCATCAGCACGGTGTCGCGCGCAGGATCGAGGTCGCGGAGGGCGGCGACCCCGTGAGAAAGCTGGTCGCCCAGCACCAGCCGCAATGTTCCGCCTGTCATCCGCCTATTGCCCCCGCACCCGCAAGGTCGAGCGCCCGCCATCCACGGGCAGCACCTGGCCGGTGATCCAATCCGCACCCGGCCCGAGCAGGAAGGCGGCGAGGCCGGCGATATCCTCCGCCGCGCCGATCCGGCCGAGCGGATGGGCGGCGGCGATCGCACCGGCGACCTGTGCATTGCCGAGCAAGGGAGCGGCCATCGCGGTGCGGGTCAGGCTGGGCGCGATGCAGTTCACCCGCACCTTCGGCGCGAGCTCGGCGGCGGCGCTGCGGCACAGCCCCTCGACCGCGCCCTTGGCGGCGCTGATCGCGGCGTGGTTGGCGAAGCCCTGCGCGACCGCCACGGTCGAGAACAGGACCACGGCGCCGCCAGACTGCTTCAGCGCCGGAGCGGCGACAGCCAGCGCGATCGCCGCGCCGATGGCATGAACGGCAAACGCCCCGGCCATTTCCGCCGCCGTCAAGGCGGACAGGGGTCCGAGCTTCAGCGTGCCGACACAATAGGCGAGACCGGAGCATCCGCGCTCTGCCGCGCGAGACACGGCGTCCCGGAGCTGAGTTTCGTCGGCCACGTCGGCGACGTAGCCGGGCGCCTCCAGCGCAGCCGCGAGCGGCCCCAGCCGGCCCGCATCCCGCGCGATCAGGGCCAGGCTGCGGTCTTCCGAGCGCAGCCGCTGCGCCAGCGCCGTGCCGATGCCGCCGGTGGCGCCGAGGATCAAGACCGGTTCATGCATTCCGCTATGCGCATTCCAGGCGCCCGCTTTTGCGTTCCTGTCATTACGCAGCGGAAGGCGATCTGGATCGCCATGCCCGAAATGTGGGCAATGACCGCCGGAGCAGCGCCGGAGTGATCCGTCTTGCCGGGTGGGTCGTATATTCCCCGGAACTCGCAAAGGATATTGCCAATGAACGCCATCCATCTTCATGCCGATGTCTGCATCGAGGCGGCGCAGAGCCCCAAGCTGGCGCGTCCCGACCGCGCGGCGGCCGAGGCGGCGATCCGAACGATCCTCGCCTATAGCGGCGACGATCCGGACCGTGAGGGCCTGCTCGAGACTCCCGCGCGGGTGGTGCGTGCCCTGGACGAGCATTTCGGGGGCTACGCCAAGGAGCCGGCGGAAGTCCTGCGCCGCACCTTCGAGGAAGTCGCGGGCTATGACGAGATCGTCCTGCTGCGCGACATTTCCTTCGTCAGCCATTGCGAGCATCACATGGCGCCGATCGTCGGCGTCGCCCATGTCGGCTACCTGCCCGAGGGCAGAGTGGTGGGCATCAGCAAGCTGGCGCGCGTGGTCGAGGTCTATGCCCGCCGGCTGCAGATCCAGGAGAAGATGACGGCGCAGATCGCGAACGTGATCGATGAGGTGCTGAAGCCGCGCGGGGTCGGCGTGGTGATCGAGGCCACCCACCATTGCATGACCGCGCGCGGCGTCAACAAGCCAGGCGTGACGCTGAGCACGAGCACCATGCTCGGCGCCTTCCGCACCGATCCCAGCACGCGGCGCGAATTCCTGGCGCTGCTGGGAAAGGCTTGATCGCAGCGGGGGATTCCATGAGGCTCGCGAGGCATCGCAGTGGCCTGGATACCCATCCTGTTGCTACGCTGCGCACGGCTTCTTGGATCAGCGAACGATGCAAGAGCCTGGATCGCAACACCGCCGTGTCCGCTTTGCGCCAGCAGCGGACTTCCTCGCTCCTGCTGACTTAACAGCGATTTGACTTAGGCGCCAATCGGCTCGGCTCAAAACGCCGTTAGACCCCGGCCCAAAACGCCAATAGAACGCCGTCCGAAACGCTTGTTGAGCCTTATTGGCTCGTCACTCTTAGACCAGCGCGATATCCGCTTCGCGCCATCTGCGGACCTTCGCAGCGTCAGCCGCTTCTCGGAGACTTGCTGAAGATAGTCGACCGAGGAGCTAGATCATGGACCGGTCCCGAGAGCGGAAGTTGCTGAGCACGAGCAGAGACGGCGGAAGTCCCGTGCCCCGCGCCTTCATTCGCTATCTTCTTGGCGATGCAGAGGCGTACCCCGTCACCCAATCAGTAACTCATGGCCGGTGGTAGACGACACTCGCGGAACCGACAGGCGCGGGTCAATCTCGGCGTTCCACCGAGGCTGAGTGCTTCGATAACCCCCCGGGCCAAGGTCCGGGACTATGCAATGAAGCGGTGTCGATCCTGGTCAGACTGCGCGAGCGGCCGCTTCCTGCTTGCGCCGCCGCAGCAGGCCGAGCGCAGCGAGAGCGCTGGCGAAGAGCGGCAAGGCGGCTGGAATCGGGGTGGTTGCGACCGGCGACGCATTGCCGATGCCGGCGCTGGTCAACACCGCGTATCCGCCCGGCGCAGAGAAGAACGGATCGAGGAACGCATTGCCCGCCCCACCGGAACCTTGCGAGATGGCTTGCGTATTCATGATAACGCGATAGAGCGCGTTGGCTTGCAGCATGAACGACTGGTTGAGCGACAACAGTTGGGTCCCGCCGGTGATATCCAGCGTCTGGAAATACGCATTCACGCCGGTTTGCACTTCCTGGAGCGTCAGCTGCAGGATGGTCCTGGCCTGCACGCTCACCGGGACGGAACCGTCGGCGCCGGAGAAGGCGACGAAGTAGCTGAGGGCAGATTGTGCCGAGGCCGTCGCGCCGGCATTGGCCAGCGCCGAGGCCGAGACGCGGGGGATTGCGTAGTCGTTGCTTGTACTCGAACTGAACAGCGGCGGCCCGCCGGAGACGCTCAGGCCGCTGCTCGGCGCGCCCGTTGCATGCCCTTGCGAAGAGCCGGCATCGTTGATGATGCCCCCGTTCACAAAGTTGGTGTACTGCGCCCCGGGCATGTCTGATTGCATGATCGGCGTCGCCTCGGCCAGATTGGGCATGATCAGTGCCAGAATGGCCATCGCCACGAATGGGGCGACGAGGCTGTTGAAGCGGCGCAGCTTTGGCTCGGTCATAAACTACACTCCAGTTCTGGGTTTGATCGGACGTGCGTCAGGCTGCTTGCAATCCCGCTGGATCGTATAGGCTTCCGCTATGGCGGTCTTGGACTCGGGCGACGCGAGTCTTTGCAGAGCGCGAATCCTGGCCTAAAGTCGCAGGCGAGGCCGGTTCGCTTGGACGCAGGTGTCTGATGGGGATCGACGAGGTAGGCGATAGCGCGGAAGCGGATGCAGGCGCGAGGGCGGCGGGCGGCCAAAGGACCCTCCAATTCTCCACCGATGACTTCCGGGAACACGAGCGCATCGACGCCTGGCGCGAGGTGTTCGGCCGCACGTTGCTGAAGCTCGACATCGTGCCGCACAACCGCGAAAGCTTCCGCGCCCGCGCCAGCATCCTGCGCGCGCCTCGATACGGCGTGCTGCGAGCATCGACCTCCCACGCCGACCAGGGCAACTCCTCGCGCAGCCTCATATCCAACGACAACGTGTCGTTCGTCAGGGTGCTCTCCATCCGCTCGCGCGCCTCGCAGGTCGGTCGCAGCGCGGATCTCCACCCGGGCGACGGCGTCCTGTTCAGCCATTCCGATGTCGGCGGCCTCGCCTTTTCCGGCGAATGCCGGTACGTGGCCCTGGCGCTGCCCCGCGCAGCGTTGGCACCGCTGGTGCCGGATCTCGGCGCGCATTTCGCGCGGCGGGTGCCCGCGGAAACCCCGGCGCTCCGACGGCTGTTCCGCTACCTGAAGCTCGCCCAGGAGGATCGGGATGCCGGCGATCCGTCGCTCGACCACGCCTTCGCCGATCATGCCGGCGATCTCGTGGCGCTCGCTCTGGGCGGCACCCGCGATGGCGCCGCGATGGCGCGCAGCCGCGGCGCGGTCGCGGCCCGGCTGCGCGTGATGCAGGATGACGTCCGCCGTTCGGCGCATCGCCCGGACCTCTCGATCCACGCCGTGGCCGCGCGCCATGGCGTCAGTCCCCGCTACGTGCAGCGGCTGTTCGAGGAAGGCGGAGCGACCTTCACCGAGTACCTCACCGAGCAGCGGCTCGCCGCGGTCTATCGGGCGCTGCGCCGGCGCGCCGCGGCCGAGCTGCCGATCAGCACGGTCGCCTATGACTGCGGCTTCTCCGACGTCTCGCACTTCAACCGGCTGTTCCGCCGGCGCTTCGGCTGCACGCCGACGGATGTCCGAAACGCCGGCCGCGCGCGTCCGGACTGACATCTTCCGGAGCTAACGCCCGGAGGCCGCGGCTCCGTGCTTCGCGGCAGCCCCCAACAGGCGCGCAAGCAGACCCTCGGACGCGATGTAGTCCTGATAGGCGCGATAGACCGGGTCGGCGGCGAGATGTCGTTCCTCGGTCCTGGCCCGGAGATAGTAGATCAAATTCGCCGCGCCCAGCATGAGGCAGGACTGGATCGCAACGCCCCAACCTGATCCGGCGATGAAGGGGACCGAGATCATCCACCAGCTGAGGTTCTTCGCCAGATAGGCCGGATGCTTCACCCAGCGATAGGGTCCGTGCGTGATGATGCCGCGATGGGTGAGGTTGGAAAAGCGCAGGCCGAACGACGCGGTGGACCAGAGGTAGACGAATACCAGGAAGAGGATCGCGCTGCCCCACAGCACGTAGAGCAGCGGATAGGGCGCGAACACATCGCCCCAATACAGCTTGTCCAGCTCGTATTGGATATAGGGCGCCTGCGCGTCGACCAGCGGTCGATAGCAGATCACGCAGATGACCCACCCGCCGATCGTCGGTTCGACGCTGCGCACATGGGTGTCCAGGATGCGCAAGGTCAGCGTATAGGTGATGACGGCGAGCAGGACATCCAGCAGGAACATGAGATCGTAAAGGCGTTCATAGATGTTCTTGAAGTCGAGCTGCGTCATCGGCGGCGCGGACCACAGCGCCTGCAGATCATTGTGCAGATAGACGAACATCAACGGCCCGAAAAAGGCTTTGACCAGCCAGCCCAGCGCATGCGTCTTCAGCGGATCCCAACCCGCCGGCCGGGTGCCGCCCAGCAGCATGGCAAGCTGGGCATAGCCATCGACCGGATCATCCTGCCGGCGGTCAACATAGGCGATGTAGAACGGCGACACGACCAGTAGCCCCGGCAGCAGAAGCACAGCGGCCTCTTTGAACGGCGCGTAGAACGCGTCCTGGTATTCCGGGATCAAGGTGTACAGCGCGGCGATGATCCCGATCGTCAGCCAGAAGCCCACGAATTTCTGGGTGATTCGCAGGAGATCGAGATCGCGCCTTGCCTTCTCCGCCATTTCCCGGCCGGCCGTGTGCTGCATCCGGTAGACCAGCCGGTCGATCGCGATCATCGCCACCGCCGTGATGAGCAGCACCGCCAGCGTCTTGACGGTGCCGGTCCGCGGCCAACCCCGAAGCAGAAACATGGCGGCCAAGGCGGTGATCGCGCCGGCCAGGCCGGTCCAGAGGCCGCTGGCGGATTGGGGGCACTCGCGGCGGACGGATGAAGCGCCGAGCTCGCCGGCGGCATCCACGCGCGCGACTTGAGCGACCGCCGTCTCCTGATCGGCCACCAGTCTCATCGGGATGATCTCGGGAACATGTCAGCTGCCGGGCTAGACTCCGGAGGTGCCGCCGCTGGTGTTGCCGGAGGTGCCACCGCTCGTG
>JAYSFH010000178.1:0-6941 GCA_041913405.1 Dongia sp.
TGCTGAACATCGTGCGGCACGAGATCGAGTTCATCTGCTCGCCGGATGCGATCCCGCAGGCGATCGAGGTCGACCTGACCGGCCTCGAGATCGGCGGCTCGATCCACATCCACTCGGTGAAGCTGCCGGAGAACGCGCAGCTCGCCGTGCGTGAACGCGACTTCACGGTGGTCTCGATCGGCGCCCCGACCGGCCTCAAGGCCGAGCAGCAGGAAGCGGCGGAAAAGGCCGCCGCTGCCGCCGCGGCTCCGGCTGCTGCGGCTCCGGCCGCGGGTGGTGCCGCTCCGGCTGCCGGCGCTGCGGCTCCGGCCGCGGGTGCTGCGGGTGCCAAGGCCCCGGCCGCCGCTGCCAAGGCTCCGGCTGCGAAGAAGTAATATTGCATGCGGTTGCTGGTCGGCCTGGGCAATCCTGGCCCGCGCTACGCCGGCAACCGCCACAATATCGGTTTCATGGCGGTGGACGCGATTGTCCGCCGCCATTCTTTTTCGGCGATCCGCGAACGCTTCCATGGATTGACCGCCGAAGGCACGATCGAGGGCGAGAAGGTCCTCGCCCTCGCGCCGCAGACCTTCATGAACGATTCCGGCCGCGCGGTTCAGGCCGCGATGACCTTCTACAAGCTCCAGCCCGCCGACATCATCATCCTCTATGACGAGATCGACCTGCCCCTGGGCAAGGTGCGGGTTAAGCGTGGCGGCGGCGCCGGCGGGCATAACGGCATCCGCTCAATCGACGCGCATATCGGCACCGACACCTGGCGCGTCCGCATGGGCGTCGGTCATCCCGGCCAGAAGGAGCTGGTGAAGAATTACGTCCTCATAGACTTCTTCAAGGAGGAGCATGCGACGGTCCAGGCCATGCTCGACGCCGTGGCCGATGCGATCCCGCTGATGATCGCCGGCGATGACGGGCGCTTCATGAACAAGGTCAGCACCACCCTGAACCCGCGCCCGCCGAAGCCGGACCCGGGCGACCGGGTCGGCCCCAAGCCGGACTGAGCCCCATTCCCGGTCACTGGACAGACCGGCTTCTTTCTGTCATCACCGCGCGGCGCACGACGGGCCTTCTGGCTCCGGTGTTTCGCGCAAATGGTCAAGCTTTCCCGGGACTTAACGACGATGGGTTTCAACTGCGGCATCGTCGGCCTGCCGAATGTCGGCAAGTCGACCCTGTTCAACGCGCTCACCTCGACGGCCGCCGCCCAGGCCGCCAACTACCCCTTCTGCACCATCGAGCCCAATGTCGGGCGCGTGGCGGTGCCGGATGAGCGCCTGGACAAGCTCGCCGCGCTGGCGAAGTCGGGAAAGATCATCGCCACCCAGCTGGAATTCGTCGATATCGCGGGTCTCGTCCGCGGCGCCTCCAAGGGCGAAGGCCTCGGCAACCAGTTCCTCGCCAACATCCGCGAGGTCGATGCCATCGTGCATGTGCTCCGCTGTTTCGAAGGCGAGGTCACCCATGTCGAAGGCTCGGTCGATCCCATTCGCGACGCCGAGACGGTCGAGACCGAGCTGATGCTGGCCGACCTCGAAGGCCTGGAGAAGCGTGCCGACAATGCGGCCAAGAAGGCCAAGGGCGGCGACAAGGAATCGAAAGCGCTGCTCGACGTGATGACGCCGGCGCTGGAAGCGCTGCGTGCCGGCAAGCCGGCGCGAACCATCATTCCGAACCTGACACCCGAGCAGCGGCCGGTGCTGAAGTCGATGCAGCTCCTGACCGGCAAGCCGGTGCTCTATGCCTGCAACGTCGATGAAGGCGCGGCGGCAACCGGCAACGCGCTGTCCGAGAAGGTCGCGGCCTGGGCCAAGGCGCAGGGTGCCGCGACCGTCGTCATCTCCGCGGCGATCGAGGCGGAGGTCGCGCAGCTGACCGATCCGGCGGAACAGGCGGAGTTCCTGTCCACCCTCGGCCTGAAGGAGACCGGGCTCAGCCGCGTGATCCGCGCCGGCTATGCCCTGCTCGACCTCATCACCTTCTTCACCGTCGGGCCGAAGGAGGCGCATGCCTGGACCGTGCGGCGCGGCGCCAAGGCACCGGAAGCGGCCGGCGTCATCCACACCGATTTCGAGCGCGGCTTCATCCGCGCCGAGACCATCGCCTGCGACGACTTCATCGCCTGCGGCGGCGAGAACGCCGCCAAGGAAGCCGGCAAGATGCGCGCCGAGGGCAAGGAATATGTCGTGCAGGACGGCGACATCTTCAATTTCAGGTTCAACGTCTGATCATCCGCGTGATGCCCGGGCTTGCCCCGGGGCATCAGGCGCCGGGCGGAGTTGCCGGGTCACGACCGCAAGGACGATGATGAACGTCGCCGCGCGAACCATTCCTTGAGCGATGCACACCGCTCATGCGCTATAGTGGCGCCATGGGCTGGGAACATACCGACAGGCGCGACCTCAACGACGAGGTCCATGCACGGCCATCGCTCCGCATCGCCGAGCCGGCGCTGGTGACCCATCTCGCCTATCAGACCGGCGAGCAGGGGGCAGCACGGGACTTCGACCACCTGGTGGCGCTCTGCCGGCAGTTCGCGACCCCGGTGCCGCCATCGGGCGTGCGGCAATGGCTGATCGCCGCCCCAGACCGAACCATCCGCTGGGAGCGGCACACCGAGTTCGCCACCCTCACCCATCTCGCCGCGGATCCCGATCCGGGCAAGCCCTGGCCCACCTTGCCGCCGGCCTTGACCACGCTGATGGAGACGCTGCCGGCGCCCTGCCTGGTCGCGATCAACCTGCGTATCGAGAAGGCCGAGGGCGAGGTTGCGCCCGAGCGGCTGGGGGCGATTTTCAACCCGGCCGATCTCGTGGGCTCGGCCATCGGCGGCGCGGATGCCGAGGCCTGGACCGATTTCCGGATCGCCGAGGACGGCTTCAGCCGCATGCTGATCCGCAACCGCGCGCTGACCGCGGGCCGGCTCGGGCGCATGGTGCAGCGGCTGCTGGAGATCGAGACCTACCGCATGATGGCGCTGCTCGGTCTCGCGACCGCGCGCGCGACCGGTCCGGAGCTGGCGCGGATGGAGCGGCAGCTCGCCGACATCGTCTCGCGCACCGCCGTGGACGGGGCGGACGACAACGACCACAAGCTGCTCGACGAGCTGACCGGCCTCGCCGCGGAGTCCGTGGCGCTCGCCAGCCGCAGCCGCTACCGCTTCAGCGCCACCGCCGCCTATGCCGACCTGGTGGAGGACCGGCTGGAGGAACTGCGCGAAGGCAGAATCGAAGGCTGGCAGCGGATCGGCGTCTTCCTCGACCGCCGCTTCCGGCCGGCGATCAAGACCTGCGCCGCCTCGCTGCGCCGCCAGGACGAGCTGGCGCAGGGCATTGCCCAGGCCAGCAACATGCTGCGCACACGGGTCGACGTGAAGCTCGAGGAGCAGAACGGTGAATTGCTGCGCGCGATGGAGGAGCGGAGCCGCGCCCAGCTCCGCATCCAGCAGGCGGTCGAGGGCCTGTCGGTCTTCGCCATCAGCTATTACCTGCTGGCGATCCTGAAGATACTGCTGGACGGGCTGTTCCCGGACGCCGACCATCATCTGGTGGGCGCGGTCGCCGTGCCGGTGGTGCTGGCCGCGGTCTTCCTGAGCGTGCGGCGGCTGCGGCACGCGCTGAAGAAGTAGGGCGCCGATGCACGGCCTGAGCGCCTGAGTTGCTCGCTAGGTATACCGCCGCTCGAAGCCTTCGCGGATGTGGCGGGCCAATTCCTGCGCCACCGCACTCATGCCGCTCGGCGAAGTGCGCAAGCTGATCAGGTGCTGCGAGAGCTTGGGCAAGGTGCCGTCGTCGATCACGTCGAGCCGCTCCGGCACCGTGCGCGAGAGGAAGGCGGCGATCGCCATGTCGGCTTCGAGCGTCGCGAAGACCGGCTCGAGGCTGCCGACCTGGCAGATCGCCCGCCATTCGATCCCGGCCTTGGTCAAGGCTTGCACCGCCGAGGCGCGGAAGGCACAGGTCTCGTTGCCGAGCGCCACGGGGAGCGGCCGGCGGCTCTGCGCGTCGCCACCCTTGGCGCCGACCCAAACCAGGCGATCGGTCAGCAGGCGGTGATCGCGGGCGCCGAGCTTCGATTCCGTGAGCAGCGTCAAGTCGATGCCGCCGTCCAGCAGCTGCGCGGCGAGGCTCTTGCTGGTGTCGCTGACCAGCGTCACCAGCACATTGGGATGCGCCTGGCGGAAGACCCGCAGGATCGGCGGCATCAGCATGGCGACCAGGTCATGCGGCACGCCGAGGCGCACCTCGCCGGAGAATTCCGCGGCGCGCATCTCGTTGACGATCTCGTCGTTGAGCGCGATCAGGCGCTGCGCCCGCACCATCAGCCGCTCGCCCTCGCGGGTCAAACGCATCAGATCCGCATCGCGCCGGAACAGCTGGCATTCGAACAAGGTCTCCAGCCGCTTGATCTGCTGGCTGACGGCGCCCTGGCTCAGGTTCACCACCCGGGCGGCGGTGGTCATGCGCCCGGTATCGGCCACCGCCACGAAGGCGCGGAGCAGGCGCACGTCGATGTCGCGCAAGCTTTCCATATTAGGACCCATAATAGGATCATTCAGAACAATTCGTTTTTCTAATGAAGATCGCGGCGCTATTCAACCCCGGCATCTCACCGGGGGCTTTGCGATGAACTGGACGGCGATCGGTCTCTTCCTGCTGGCGGCGGTGGCCTTGCTGGGCTCGCCCGGCCCCGGCATCGCCGCCTTGCTCGCGGTGACGCGGGACGGCGGGTTGCGCGCGGGGCTGCGCTATTACGCCGGGCTGCAGGTCGGCCTCGCCTTGGCGGCGGGATTGAGCGCCGCCGGGCTGTTCTCGCTGCTCGCCGCCTTCCCGATGCTGCTGAAGGCAGCGTCGATCGCCGCGGTGCTCTATCTGGTCTGGCTCGCCTGGAAAATCGGATCGGCGCCGGTCGCAGCTGCGGGAAACTCCGGCATCTCCGCATCTGCGGCCGGCGGGTTCTTCCTCGGCCACACCAAACCCCAGGCCTATCTTGCCGTAGCCTCGCGGATTGCCACGACCACCCAGATCGGCGGCGGCGCGTCGGCCGATGCCGCGCTGAAATGGGCCATCATCGTCGCCGTGATCCTGGCGGTCGACATGGCCTGGGTGCTGCTGGGGGCGCTGTTGCACCGCGCCACCCTGCCGCCGCGGATCGAGCGGGGGATGAACATCGCCTTCGGCGCGTCGATCCTGGTCGCGGCGCTGCCCGCGCTGTTCTAGGCCCCCGCCCCGATCGCATCCCTGGCGACGATGACGATCTCGCGCGCGGCCGGGGTGAAGGGCTGGCAATCGTAGTCGCCATAGCAATGCTCGACCGCGAGGCCGGCCGGCATCATCGCGTCCCAGATCTCTTCCGGCGAGGAGAAGCGCAGGCGGAAATCCGAGCGGAGAAGCTTGTTGCTGCCGAGAATGCGGTAGTGCTCCTCGACATCGAGGATCCGATCGTCGTTCATCCGGGCATCGTTCCAGATCTCGACCGGGCCGTAGGCGACGGTCTCCTGCACTCGGAAGGACGGTCCCGGCCTCCACTCCAGCCATTCCCGCTTCGCCGGGTTGCGGCTCTCGAAGGCGAAACGGCCGCCGGGTGCGAGATGCGCGGCGGCGGTGCGAAACAGCGCGACCTGGTCGGCCTCGGTGAGGAAAGCCTGGAAGGCGTTGCCGGTCATGATGACGAGATCGAATTTCCGGTCGAGGCGGATGCTGCGCGCATCGCCCTCCCGCCATTCGACGCGTTCGCCGCGGGTCTTGCGGCGGGCGACGTCGAGCATGGGTGTCGCCGGATCGACGCCGACGCCGCAGGCATCGACCCCATTGGCGCCGATCGCCTGGAGGATGCCGCGGGTCAGCAGGCCGGTGCCGCAACCGAGGTCCAGCAGGGTCTTGGCGCCGATCCGCAGAGCGAGATCGCGGTAGAAGTCGGAGCTCGCGTCCCAGACATTCTCGTCGTCGTAGAGCGCGGCGAGTTCCGGCTGGTTGTAGTGGTCGCTCACAGCTGCACGAACTCGATGATGCAGCCGTTGGCGACTTCCGGCGGGACCAGGCAGCCCTTGCCGGTCTTTTCCACCGGGACGTGGCGGTCCTTGAGGAAGTCGCGGCAGCGGGCCTTGTCGGCGACCTCGATCTTCATCGCGGCGACCCAGGGCGCTTCGTGCTCGGGCAGCGGCAGCAGCGCGTCGTAGAGCGTCTTCAGAGCTTTCGGCGTCACGAAGCGCAAGGCGCCGGCGCCGGTATCGACCACCGTCATCGCATCGGAGACCTGGACCCGGTCCGGGCCGAACAGCGGCAGGTAGCCGATCACCGTGCGGACCGGATCCTCGGTCACCACCGTGACCGAGATCAGCCGCCGCGCGCGGTTTGCGTGGCGCAGCCATTCGGGGCGGCGGATCAGCGCCGGCGTCAGGTGATGGGTGATGAAGGCGTTGAGGGCGGGCGTCGCCTCGCGGTCGAGGTAGAGCAGCTCGAATTCCGGCAGCACCTCGCCCTCCGGCATTTCCAGTTTCCGCTTCAGCCCCTTCGGCCCTTCGAACACCACGCCGGAGTCCTTCAGCGCCTCGGCGCATTCCCGCGGGTTGCCGGTGCCGAAGGCGAGGCCCATCAGGCCTTCGCGCTTCTTCAGGAAGCCGTCGAGGTTGTTCAGGAACTGGCTGGGATCGACGACGCCGAGGAGCTCGATATAGCCGCTCTCCAGCATGATGCAGTAGTTGCCGGTGCCCCAGCCGATATGGCGGCCGCGCGGCGTCAAGGTGAAGCCGAGCGTTTCCCAGCTGGTGCGCGCCGCCTCCAGATCGCGGACGCCGACCAGCGTGTGATCGATGCCGGTGATGGCCTCAGCGGCATGATCGAACTTCATAAATCCCCCAAACTTGGCCCCGAAATGGAACCGCCCCCGAAGCAGTCCGGCATCGGGGGCGGTTGGATCATGGGCACGGGCGACGCCGGCCGGTCAGT
>JAYSFH010000178.1:6951-7547 GCA_041913405.1 Dongia sp.
GACCTTGCGCTTCACCGCGTAGAACAGCAGCGTGAAGACGACCAGGAACAGCACCGCCTTCAGGCCGGTCAGGTGCCGCGCTTCCAGGTTGGGCTCGCCGGCCCAGGTGAGGAACACGGCGACGTCGTGGGACTGCTTCTCCAGCTCGTCGCCGCTCAACGGCTGCGGCATCGCGATCTGATGGCCGCGGAAGTACTCGTTGTAGTTCATGCCGTCGCCGAGCTTGAAGTCGGCGGGCGCGTCCTTGTAGCCGGTCAGGATGGCGTGGATGTAGTCCGCGCCTTCATAGCCGGTGAAGCCCTTGCCGCCGCGCGAGCGCGCGATCAGCGAGAGATCCGGCGGCAACGCACCGTTGTTGGCGGCGCGGGCCGCCTGCTCGTTCGGGAACGGCGCCTTGAAGGTGTCGCTGGCCTTGCCGGCGCGTTCGAACATCTCGCCCGCGTCGTTCGGGCCGTCGGTCACCTGGACCGAGGCGGCGATCTCCTTCACCTCGTCCGCGGTGAAGCCGATCTGTTCGAGATTGCGGTACGACATCAGGTTCATCGAGTGGCAGGCCGAGCAGACTTCCTTGTAGACCTGGAAGCCGGCCTTCAACT
>JAYSFH010000179.1:0-7527 GCA_041913405.1 Dongia sp.
GTCATCGATGCGCGCCTTGATCACGACCTCGGCGTCTTCCGAGACCTCGGCGCCGAGCGTGTCCTGGATCGCCTTGGTGACCCGCTGGGCCGCGGCGCCCTGGTGATAGATCCGCGAGGCCTTGCAGGACGCATCGACCCAGAACGGCTGGTCGGCGCGCAGGATCTCGCCCCATCCGACCTTGCGCGACCGCTTGTCGAGCTGCGCCACATGCATCGCCCGAAACTCGGCGATGCGCGCCAGCACCCGGGCCGCGCCGCGCAGCTCCAGGTTGGCGCGCCAGACCTCGGGCCAGCCGCCCTGCACGGTCACGCCGCCCTTGATGACCTTGGGATCGCGGAAGCGCTTCTCGCGCGCCTCGGCGGCAAGCGCGGTTTCCAGGCCCGGCGCGGTGACCAGGAAGATTTCGAAATCGAGAGCAGCGGTCATGCCGGAGGTCTTAACACAAACCCCGCGCTTGGATCACGCGTCCTTGCCGAACTTCTCGATCGCCTGCCGCAGCTCGGGATGCGACCGGGCATAGGTCTCCAGCGGGATCCCATCGACCGCAGCCGACCAGGCCTGCTGCACGGCAACGACGCCGGCCGCTGGACCCCCGGGATGGCTGACGATCCCGCCGCCGCAGAGATAGAGGAGATCGATGGTGCGGCCGGTGCGCGCATAGGTCTCCGGCGCTTGGCCGCCCCATTGGCCGGAACCGGCGACCGGCATCGCGCAATCGCCGGGAGAGAAGAGCGGCGTGCTCACCGCCGCGAAGGAGCGAACGAATGAGTCGTCCGGCTCCCAGTATTTCGACTGGATGCCGTTGATCTGGAACTGGTCGACGCCGAGCAACCGCCAGAACTGCTGCCAGACCGAGAACTCGAACCCGAGTCCGGGATGGCGGGTCAGGATGTCCCATCCGTTGCGATGCGCATGCAGCACGAGCTGGCTGCGCTTGCGCAGGAAGGCCATCGCGCCCATGCCGATCGAATTGATGTTGACGACCGCGCAGTTGCCGCCCGCCTTCACCACGAGATCGTGATTGCGCATCATCTGGTCGGGATCCGTGTGGGATATCCCGAAGGCATACATCACTTTCTTGCCGGTCTTCTGCTCGTGGTCGAGCACCATGGGCATGATCGACGCGATGCGCTCCTGGAGCGGCGAGTAGGCCGGGCTCATCAGCTTCTCGTCGTCCTTGATGAAATCGGCACCAGAACGAACAAGCTCGCCCACCAGCGCAGCCGTCTCCGGCGGTCGAAGGCCCAAAGCCGGTTTGATGATCGTGCCGATGACCGGACGGTCGTAGACGCCGGTCAGCTTTCGCGTGCCTGCCACGCCGAACTGCGGCCCTGGATAGGCGCCGCGAAACTCCTCCGGCAGCTTCATCGCGATGACGCGGATGCCGGTCATGCCTCGGATCGAGAATGCCCCGCCGATCGCAATCGTCATCAGCGCCGAAAGATCGGTGCCAATCGCCTCGAAGGGAAAGCCGATATCGGCCTCGCCCCGGTTGTAGGGTCCGGCACCTTCCTGCGGCAGCGACGGCACCGTCAACGGCGGCAGCGGACGGACGGCGAGCACTCGGGCCGCAACGCGGTTCTTCAATTCCTCGGTCTCGCCCGGCACCGGCACGAAGGTGCCGGTCGATTGGTCGCTGGCGATCTTGGCGGCCAGCGCCTCGACGCTGCCGGGTGTTTCCAGGAGATAGGTGAGGACGATCAGCGACAAGGGGGGGCCTCAGCGGGTGATGCGCTGGATGCTCTCGGAAATCTCGCCCTTGTCGAAGACGTTCAGCCAGTCCGGCTTGAAGATCCGCCCGCGCGCGTTGGCGATCGCCTTCTGCGCCGCATCCGAAAACACGGCGCCCGGCAGCTGATCGAACACCACGGCCATGCCGATGTTGATGTGTCCCATCAGGAAATCGAAGGCGGCATCGCGCGGCACGCCGCGGCGTACCGCCTCCTCCATGCCCTCGCGCATCATTGCGATGAAGGTGATCGCCATGGTCTCGCTGAGGGCCGGTTCCAGGATCGCCATCTGCTCGACGGTGACGCGATGCGAGCGGAGGATCGGTGCATACATCTGCTTGGCGATCGTCTCGCCCTTGGCGTAATGCGCTTCGGGTCCCTGCATCAGCGCGCAGACGATGCTCTGCTTCGCCGCCAACCCGCCGAAGAAGTCCTTCTTGGCATCCGGCAAGGTCTCATCGTTGATGATCGGCGGATGGCAGGGATGGGTGACGAAGTAGCTCAAGTCGTCGCGCTTCGGCAGCTCGCCGGCAAAGGGCGCCGCCGGGTCCAGCGCCACCACCAGGGTGCCGCTCGCCAGTTGCGGCGAGATGGCATGCGAGATCTTGCCGATCAAGGTGTCGGGGACGGCCAGGATAACCACCTCGGCGCCCTTCAGCGCAACCTCCTGCGGCGAGGCGGAGATGCCGAGCTCCTTCATCCGTTCCTGGCCGGCCGGGCTCACTTCGACATAGCGCATGTCGTGGCCGTGGCCCTTCAGGTTGCGCGACAGGCGATAGCCCATCTTGCCGCCGGCACCCATGATCGCGATGGCAGTCATCCTATTCTCTCCTGTGTCAGGCCGCGCCGTCGCGCAGGCCGATGAAGTAATCCGGGCCGCCGATCTGGCCGCCCTTGAACACGACTTCGATTCCGTCGACCGCATCCGTTTCCGCCGTCGCACGGCAGAGCGGTGCGCCCGGCACGGTCGGCGCCAGCATCGTCAAGGCTTCAAGCCGCATCGCCTGCGCCACCGCACCGGAGGTATCGCCGCCGGCGATGACCGCGCGGCGGATGAACCCAGGCTCGCGGGCGCCGGAGACAACCGTCGCCAGCGCCACCCCGATCTGGTCGTTCAGGATCTCCGTGCCAGCGCGGGCCTGCAATGCCTTCACGGCCGACTGATCGGGCGCCTCGGCGCTGTAAACCACCACGCTCCGGCCACGACCGAGAACCGCCGCGGCAGCCTGAGCGACGCGATGCATTTCAGCTTGCCCTTCCAGCAACTTGACTGGATCGAGCGCAATCGTCTCGAAGCCTTGCGCCCGCGCCGCGGCGATCTGGCCGGAGGTGACCGGCGAGCAGCTGCCGGAAACCACCAGCAGCGGCCCGTTGGCCCGCAGCTTGGGGAGCGCCGCCGGCCGCACGAGGCGGCCGATCGATTCCCAATAGGCGCAGAGCGCGTATGCGACGCCGGAAGAGCCGACCAGGAACTGGACGGGCTCGGCCGAAGTCGTGATGACGCGGCCGGCTTCGCGCGACGAAACCGCGTCGAGCACGTCGATGAGGACGATCTCGGCGCCGGCCGCGAGCTCGGCCTCGAAACGCGCCAGGCCGGTGCCGGCGTTGACGGCGAGAATGTCGACCAGGCCGATCTTGCGCCGGGTCTGCTTTGCGAGATGCAGGCGAAGATCGCCCTCGTCCATCGGCGTCACCGGATGGCGGGCCATGGTCGGGTGCCGGTCGATCCGATAGGTCACGTCACCAACGGTCGCGAACAGATTGCCGAAGGTGGTGTAGCGCTTCAGTGCCGGCGCGCCGACCACCAGCGGCACGGCGCGATTCTGGAAGACCGCGGCGGCGCAGTCGATGGCGCGGCCGATGCTGCCCACGGTCGGCGATGAGTCGAAGGTCGAGCAGACCTTGTAGTGAACGAAGGGAGCGCCGAGATCACGCAGCTTGGCGAACAACGGCGGCAACGCATTGTCCATCCAGTCCGGCGACTTGCTGCGGCTCATGCCGGCGACCCCCACCGCCCGGGCCTCGGGGAATTGATCGAGCAGTTGCGGGGTCGGGTCCCGGAGCATTAATACGGTCGGGATGCCGGCGCGGACCAGAACATCCAGGACGTCGGTCGACCCGGTGAAATCATCGCCGTAATAGGCGAGGTCATAGACGCGGTTGGTGTTGGCCGCTGGACTCAAGGGATCGGCCTCTGGGGCTGGAGTGGTCACGTCATCATACCACTACCGGGTCCCGGCACAAGCCTAGGAAGCCGAGGGCTTCCCGGGCTGGTAGACCTTGCGGGACCGCCGGAGGTGGGTCCGCATGGCGTTCGCGGCGCCCTCCGGATCCCGGGCGGCAATGCAGTCCAGCACCTGCTGGTGCTCCTCGAGCGTGATGTTCTCGTGGCCTTTCCAGCGCAGCACCCCGGAATGGTATTGGCTCAGCCATTGCAGCGTGGCGCGGCTGACCGCCTCGAAGACCGGGTTGCCGGTGATCGCGGCGATCGCGGTGTGGAAGGCCATGTCGGCGGCGACGAAGGCCTTCAGGTCCTTGTTGTAATGCGACTGCTGCAAAGCGAGCGCCGCCCTCAAGGTCTCGATGTCGTCCAGCGTCGCGCGCTTCGCCGCCTCGAAGGCCATGCCGACCTCGAAGAACTCGCGCGCCTCTTTCAGGTGCTCCAGCGATTGCGGCGAGGTCGAGAGCAGATGCCGCGCGGCGCCGTCGATCTGGGCGATGACGGCCTCGGCGCTGGGCCGGGTGACCCGGGCGCGCTCGCCATGGCTGATCTCGATCAAGCCCATATTGCCGAGCGCCTGCATTGCCTCGCGCACCGCCGGCCGGCCAACGCCGAAGCGCGCCATCAGGTCGCGCTCCGACGGCAACTGGCTGCCCGGCGGCAGCTCGCCATCCTCGATCGCCTGGAAGAGACGGTTGAACACCTCGTCCGACAGCTTCCGGCGCTGGATCTTCTCGTCGCCCTGCATCTTCGAGCCGGGACCTCTCCTGAGCCCTGTTTCCAGGGCCCATACTGGTCTGAGACTGGCTTTGCGTCTAGGCTTGGCGCGGCATCCAGGCCCGCGGCTGGACCGTGGCGCCGCTCCGCGCCGAGTCGTAGCAGGCCATCACCAGGGCATAGGTCTTCAGATTGTCGGCACCGGAGGTCTCCGCCTCGCGGCCGGCGCGCAGAGACTCGACCCAATGAAGCTGCGCGTTGAGCACGCTTTCCTGCAGCCCATGCCAGGGCTTCGCCGCCCAAGGCAGCAGGTTCGGTTCCACCGAACTCTTTTGGACAGTCCCGTTGGAGACGATGCGCAGACGATAGTCGGCGTGCAATTCGAGCGAGCCGCTGTCGCCTTCGACTTTCAGCAGGGTCTGCGGGAAGGGATCCGGCTCCACCTTGGAAGCATAGCTGCAATCGACCAGCGAGACCGCACCGGACTCATGACGGAACAGCGCGGTCGCCACATCCTCGCCTTGGATCTTTGGGTTGATGCGTTGGGTCTGGCACTGCACCGAGGCAACTTCGCCCATCAAAGTGCGGAGGATGTCGAGCAGGTGGATGCCAAGATCGAGCAGGATGAAGCGATCTTCCTTGGCCAGATAGGGCTGCGCCGCATAGACGTCGAAGCCGCTGCGGAAGGAGACCTGTGCGAAATGCGGTTTGCCGATTCGTCCCTCGGCCAGCGCCTTGCGGACCGCGAGGATCGGCGTCTGGAAGCGGAAATTCTCATGCACCATCAGGCGCCGGCCAGCCCGGTGGAAGGCATCGGCGATGGCGGCACAGTCTTCCCAGCTCACTGCCAGCGGTTTCTGGATGATGGCATGCACCCCGCTCTGCGCCGCGAGTTCGCCCAGGAGCCGGTGCGAGCCCATGGTGGTGGCGATATCGACAAAGTCGAGTTGCGCGTCGCGCAGCATCGCCGCGGCATCGCTGTAGGCCTTGCCGGCGCCGAACTCGGCGCGGGCGGATTCGGCCTTGTCGCGGTCGATATCGCAGACCGCGACCAGCTCGACCTCGGGGATCATCTTCCAGGCTTGGAGATGGTTGCGGGCGAAGAAGCCGCAACCGATCAGACCTGCGCGCAATCTCTCGGCCATAGTCTCAATCCATCTGCGCCTGGAGCGCCATGCGGCGTTGCAGCTGGCGTTGCAGCTGGTCGAGCACCACGGCGGCGACGATCACCAGCCCCTTGATCACCATCTGCCAGAACGAACTCACCCCCAGCATCACCAGACCGTCGCTCAGCACGCCGATCACGAAGGCGCCGATCACGGTGCCGCCGATGCTGCCCCGGCCGCCGGCCAGCGAGGTGCCGCCCAGCACCGCAGCGGCGATGGCGTTGAGCTCGAAGGATTCGCCGCTGGCCGGGTGCGCCGCGACCAGTTCTGAGGCGACCACCAGGCCTGCCAGCGCTGAGCAGAAGCCGGAGATGACATAGACGGTGAGCTTCACCCGGCTGACGCGGATGCCGGAGAGCTCCGAAGCACGCTCGTTGCCGCCGACCGCATAGACCTGGCGGCCGAAGGGCGTACGCTTGGTGACATAGATCATCACCAGAGCCAGCACGGTCATCCCGATGACCGAGACCGGCAGACCGAGGATCGTGCCGGAGCCCAAGAAGGGGAAGCCGGTATTGCCGAGCTCGGGGTCGCCGACCAGGTTCGGAAAAGTCTGGCCGTCGGAGATCAGCAGCGCCGCGCCGCGCGCGATATAGAGCGTGCCCAAGGTCGCGATGAACGGCGCCACGTTGAGGGTTGTGATCATGACCCCGTTGAAGGCACCGATCGCCATGCCGATCAGCAGGGTGATCAGGATGACCTCGAACACGTTCGGATAGATGGTGATGCCGAGCATGTCGATCGGCAGACCGTAATGGAGCAAGCCGCCGGCGACGATGCCGGCGACGCCGACGATCGAGCCCACCGAGAGATCGATGCCGCCGGTCAGGATCACATAAGTCATGCCGATCGCCAGGAAGGCGTTGATGGCGACGTGCTTGGCGACGATGATCTGGGTTCCGAGGGTCAGGAAGTTCGGCGCGGCGGCGCTGAAATAGGCGAAGACCGCGATCAGCGCGATGAAGGTCCGCGCGTTCAGCAGCAGGACCAGCAGCGAAGTCCTCTGCAGGCCGGGTTTCGCCCCCGGTTGATTCTGGGCCGTCATCGTCTTCACTCCCATCACTCCGCCGCCGATCCGCGCCGCAGATTGCGGGTCGAGGCCGCAACCAGCGCCTCTTCGGTCGCTTCCGCGCGTTTGAAATTGCCGGTGAGCTTGCCATTCGACATCACCAGGATGCGGTCGGGCACCGCCATCACTTCCATCAGGTCCGAGGTCGAGAACAGGACCGCGAGCCCGTCATCCGCCAGCTTGCGCATGGTGCGGAACACCTCGGCCTTGGCACCGATGTCGATGCCCCGGCTGGGCTCGTCCAGCAGCAGTACCTTGGGGCGCGTCAGCAGCGTCTTGCCGATCACCACCTTCTGCTGGTTGCCGCCGCTCAAGGCCGTCACCTCGACCTCCGGACTGGAAACCTTGATCCAGAGCGATTTGATGATTTCCGCGACTGCGTCCCGCTCGCGCCGCTCCGCGATCGAAAGCCCACGCAGGAAGCGCCAGAGGCTGGCGAGGGTCAGGTTCTTGCCGACGGACAGGCTCTGCACCAGGCCCTCGCGCTGCCGGTCCTCCGGCACCAGCGCAAGGCCGGCGCGGATGCGCGCGTCCAGCGGCAGGTCGCCCAACGGCTTCCCGTCCAATCGTATGGCGCCTTTCATCATCGGCTGCAGGCCCATCAGGCATTCGAACAGCTCC
>JAYSFH010000180.1:0-7524 GCA_041913405.1 Dongia sp.
CGGAGCCGCAGGCGCTGCCGCAGGTGACGGCGCCGCGCGCCGCAGCCGAGACGGCGGAGCGGCTGCGGCTGCCCTACGAGCAGGGGGGCCTCACCTTCTTCGTGGACGCCACGCGCGTGACCGCGATCCAGGCCGAGGGCCATTCCACGCGGCTCTATGAAGGGCAGGAGAGTCACTTCTGCCCCTGGTCGATCTCCCGGGTCGAGGAAGCCGTCGCCGGCCGCAACTTCCTGCGCACCCACCGCAGCTTCCTGGTGAACCTGGAACACGCGCGGGCTTTCCAGCGCAAGCATGACAAGGTGTTCCTGGTGGTGCCCGGCCCCGAAGACAATCTCGTCCCCGTCAGCCGCGGCCACGTCCCCGAAGTGCGGAAGGCGCTGGGGATTTAGGTCCGGGTATCGGCGTCCTAGGTCTCAAGCAGCTTCAAGACCCTCACCCTGTCCCTCTCCCTACGGGCGAGGGAACGCTGTTGCTCGTATCTTTCTGACCGGCTTTCAGCGAGCGCTCGGCTGCACTCCCTCGCCCGTAGGGAGAGGGCTGGGGTGAGGGCCTTGCCGCAAACGCGCACTCACCGGAAGTATTCTGCCCGATCGATATCCGCGATCAGCCCCGGCCCGGTCGGTTTCCAGCCGGTCACCGCCCGCGTCTTCGCGCTCGAGGCGAGGCAGTCCATCGCCGCGAAATGCGCGAACCAGGTGAAATGCGCCTGCGCTTCCTCCGATGATTTGGACACAATCGGCACACCGAGCCGTCGTCCGATCACCGTCGCGATCTCCTTGAACGGGACACCTTCCTCTGCCGTCGCGTGATAGCGCGCGGGCCCGCTGCCTTTCTCCAACGCCAGGCGATAGAGCCGCGCCGCATCCAGCCGATGCACGGCGCCCCAGTGGTTGTTACCCGGGCCGATGTAGGCGGAGACGCCTTTCTCGCGTGCCATCCTGATCAGCATCGGCACGAAGCCATGGTCGCCGTCGCCATGCACCGAGGGTGGCAGGCGCAGCACCGAGACGTTGACGCCGCGCGCCTGGACCGCTGCCGCCGCTTCCTCGGTCGCGACGCGCGGCATCGGCGTGGCCGGGACGTCATCTTCCGTCGCACGGCCGGGTGGGAGCAAACCGGTCCCACTGGTGACGATCAGCTTGCGCGCGGAACCTTCCAGCACTTCGCCCATGGCGGCGATCGCAAGACGGTCGATCTCGCAACTCGCCTTGAACTTCGAGAAGTCGTGGATGAAGGCGGTGTGGATCACGGCATCGGCCTGGGCCGCGCCACGCTTGAGGCTCTCCGTGTCCTGCACGTCGCCGGTATGCACCGCGGCGCCGGTCGCGGCCAGCGCCTGCGCGCCGGCCTCCGACCGGACCAGGCCGATGACCTGATGGCCCGCACCAATCAACTCCTGCACCACGGCCGCGCCGACGAAGCCGGTGGCGCCGGTCACGAATACCCGCATGGGGAAAGCTCCGGAAAGGTTGCGATGACCGGATAGGTAAGCCGTTGCTTCCGGACGATCTATGCTTTTAAGTCCACCTTTCCTTCGTCATCGTCCGGGATTGCCATGGATCCGCTGTCCGACGTCCTCTCCCTTCTGAAGCCGCAGAGCCACGTCTCGGCGGGCTTCGACGCCGGCGGCGACTGGGCCGTCGCCTTTCCCGGCAACATCGGCATCAAGTGCTACGCGGTCGTCTCCGGCGCTTGCTATTTGGTCGTTGAAGCCGTGCCTGAGCCGGTGCGTCTCGAAGGTGGCGATTGCTTCCTGCTGCCGAGCGGCCGCGCCTTTCGCCTTGCCAGCGGTGTCGATGTGAAGCCGGTCGAAGCGAGCACCGTATTCCCGCCGCCGCGCGCCGGTGGCATCGTCACCTATAACGGCGGCGGCGACGTCTTCCTGGTCGGCAGCCGCTTCACCTTGAGCGGCGCCCATTCCGGGGTCCTGATGGGCATGATGCCGCCGATCGTCCATATCAAGAAGGAGTCCGATCAGGCGGCGCTGCGCTGGTCGGTCGAGCATATGATGCAGGAGCTGCGCGAGCCCAGGCCCGGCAACTACCTGGTGGCGCAGCATCTCGCGCACCTGATGCTGATTCAGGCGCTGCGCATGCATATGGCCGAAGGCCCGCGCGGCGGGGTGGGCTGGCTTTTCGCGCTGGCCGACAAGCAGATGGGCGCGGCGATCGGCGCGATCCACGCCGATCCGTCACGCAAGTGGACCCTGGCGGAGCTGGCCTCGCAGGCCGGCATGTCGCGTTCGAGCTTCGCGCTCAAATTCAAGCAGACGGTGGGCGCCGCGCCGATGGACTATCTCACGCGCTGGCGGATGCTGCTCGCCGGTGACCGGTTGACTCACACCAACGAGCCCATTTCCCGAATCGCCTTGTCCCTCGGCTATGAATCGGAGAGCGCCTTCAGCACGGCCTTCAAGCGGGTCATGGGCTGCGCGCCGCGGCAGTACGGCCGTGCGGAGGTCCAAGCGGCCGAATAGACGGTCGCGGTCGGATTCCCTATCGCTGCTCCAGAGGTCGTCAAGACCGTATCCGTTTTGTTCTCATCAGTCAAGTCCCTCGTCAACCCACTGTCCTGCATCGCCTTTCGTCCACCGGCGGACGCAAGATTCTTTCCGGCGGCGCCGAAGCCGCAGCCGGTGGGCGATGCCGCCATTCGTGCAGCCAAGGCGCATTTCGTGCAGTCGGCGCGGCGGTGGTCACTTCGGGCTCACGCCGTTTCTCCTCTTGGATCAAGGTCTTGGGTCAAGACGAAGAAGAATCCTGGGAGGGAGAGACCCATGATACCTGCCACCTTCGACTATCACCGCCCGTCGAGCCTCGACGACGCCCTGAAGCTCCTCGCCCAGCATGGCGACGAGGCGCGAGTGGTGGCCGGCGGCCACAGTCTGATCCCGATGATGAAGCTGCGCCTCGCCCAGCCCGGCCACCTGGTCGATCTCCAGGACATCGCCGCCCTGAAGGGCATCAAGGACAGCGGCGCCGCGGTCGAGATCGGCGCCATGAGTACCCAGCGCGAGGTCATCCAGTCCGCTGCGCTGGCCACCGCGATCCCGCTGCTCAAGGAAACCGCCGAGCAGATCGCCGACCCGCAGGTCCGCTATTGCGGCACCTTGGGCGGCAATGTCGCCAACGGCGATCCCGGCAACGACATGCCGGCGGTCATGCTGGCGCTCGATGCGGTCTATCTGGTGAAGGGGCCGGGCGGCGCACGCGAGATCAAGGCCCGCAGCTTCTATCACGGCGCCTATGCGACCGAGCTCAAGGACGGCGACATCTTGACCGCGATCCGCATCCCGAAGCCGCTTGTCGGCCACGGCAGTGCCTATGTGAAGCAGAAGCGCAAGATCGGCGACTACGCGACCGCCGCCGCCGCCGTGGTGCTGACCATGTCGGGCGGCAAATGCGCCAGCGCCGCGGTCTCGCTCACCAATGTCGGCGACACCGCGCTCTATGCCGAGGCCGCGGGGGCGGCCCTGGTGGGCACGAGCCTGGACGCGGCCGCGATCGACAAGGCGGTCGCGGCCGCGGTCGGCATCGCGCAGCCGTCCAAGGATGCGCGCGGTCCGGTCGATTTCCGGAAATCGGTGGCGGGCGTGATGGTGCGGCGGGCGATCGAAGCCGCCGCCAAGCGCGCTCGTTAGAGGAGGGGAACCCATGTCCAAGATGCATGTGAAGATGACGGTCAATGGCGGCGAGGTCGAAGCCCTCGCCGAGCCCAGGACCCTGCTGATTCATTTCCTGCGCGAGCAGCTGTCGCTGACCGGCCCGCATGTCGGCTGCGATACCAGTCATTGCGGCGCCTGCACCGTCGACCTCAACGGCAAGTCGGTCAAATCCTGCACGGTCTTCGTCGCCCAGGCCAATGGTGCCAACGTGACCACGATCGAAGGCATCGCCAATGCCGACGGCACTCTGCATGTGCTGCAGGAGATGTTCCGCGAGCATCATGGACTGCAATGCGGATTCTGCACGCCGGGCATGATCACCCGCGCCTATCGGCTGCTGCAGGAGAATCCGAACCCGACCGAGGTCGAGATCCGCCACGGCATCGCCGGCAATCTCTGCCGCTGCACCGGTTACCAGAACATCGTGAAGGCGATCCGCGCCGCCGCGGATCAGCTCTCCGGCAAGAAGGAGGCCGCAGAATGAGCGCCGCCGATGGAACGTCCGTAGCCGAACGCACCGCGAAGCTCGAGGGCCTGGGCTGCAAGCGGAAACGCGTCGAGGATGCCCGCTTCACCCAGGGCAAGGGCAAGTATGTCGACGACATGAAGCTGCCCGGCATGGTGTTCGGCGACTTCGTGCGCTCGCCCTACGGCCATGCGCGGATCAAGAAGATCGACAAGTCCAAGGCGCTGGCTTTGCCCGGCGTCAAGGCGGTGCTGACCGCCGATGATTTGAAACCGCTCAACCTTCATTACATGCCGACCCTCGCCGGCGACGTGCAGGCGGTGCTCGCGGTCGACAAGGTCCTCTTCCAGAACCAGGAAGTCGCCTTCGTCGTCGCCACCGACCGCTATGTCGCGGCCGACGCGGTCGAGCTGATCGAGGTCGAGTACGAGGAGCTGCCGGCGCTCACCGATCCTCTCAAAGCCATGGACGCGAATGCGCCCCTGCTGCGCGAGGACATCAAGGACAAAAAAGAAGGCGCCCACGGCGCACGCCGGCACCACAACCACATTTTCACCTGGGAAGTCGGCGACGCCGCAGCCACCGACAAGGCGCTCAGCAGTGCCGAGGTGGTGGCGAAGGAGTTCGTCTCCTACCAGCGCGTCCATCCCTGTCCGCTGGAGACCTGCGGCTGCGTCGCCTCGATGGACAAGATCAACAGCCATCTCACCGTCTGGGGCACCTTCCAGGCGCCGCATGCGGTGCGTACGGTCGCGTCGCTGATCTCGGGCATCCCGGAGCACAAGATCCGCATCATCTCGCCGGATATCGGGGGCGGCTTCGGCAACAAGGTCGGGGTCTATCCTGGCTATATCTGCGCCATCGTCGCCTCCATCGTGCTCGGCGTGCCGGTGAAGTGGATCGAGGACCGGATCGAGAACCTCACGGCCACGGCCTTCGCCCGCGACTACCACATGACCGGCGAGATCGCGGCGACCAAGGACGGCCGCATCACGGGCCTCAAGTGCCACGTGACCGCCGACCACGGCGCCTTCGATGCCTGCGCCGATCCGACCAAGTTCCCCGCCGGCTTCTTCAACATCTGCACCGGCTCCTATGACATCCCGACCGCGTTCCTGAGCGTGGACGGCGTTTACACCAACAAGGCGCCAGGCGGCGTCGCCTATCGCTGCTCGTTCCGGGTGACCGAGGCCAGCTACTTCATCGAGCGCATGATGGACGTGCTGGCGCGCAAGCTGAACATGGACCCGGCCGAGGTGCGGCGGAAGAACTTCATCAAGAAGGCGCAGTTCCCCTACAAGTCGGCGCTCGGCTGGGAATATGACAGCGGCGACTACGACACCGCGCTCGACAAGGCGCTGGCCGCCGTCGGTTACAAAGGCCTGCGGGCGGAGCAGAAGCAGAACCGCGCGGACTTCGCCGCCGGCAAGACCCGGAGCCTGATGGGCATCGGCGTCGCCTTCTTCACCGAGATTGTCGGCGCCGGGCCGGTGAAGAATTGCGATATCCTTGGGCTCGGTATGTTCGATTCCTGCGAGATCCGCATCCACCCGACCGGCAGTGCCATCGCCCGGCTCGGTACCATCAGCCAGGGCCAGGGCCACGCCACGACCTTCGCCCAGATCCTCGCGACCGAGATCGGCCTGCCGGCCTCGGACATCACGGTGGAGGAGGGCGACACCGACACGGCGCCCTACGGTCTTGGCACCTCTGGCTCGCGCTCGACGCCGGTCGCCGGTGCGGCGACGGCGATGGCCGGGCGGAAAATCCGCGCCAAGGCGCAGATGATCGCCGCCTATCTGCTCGAGGTGCATGACAGCGACCTCGAATGGGATGTCGATCGCTTCCAGGTCAAGGGTGCCCCCGATCGCTTCAAGACCATGAAGGAGATCGCCTTCGCCGCCTATAACAAGGCGATCCCTGGCATCGAGCCGGGGCTGGAGGCGGTCAGCTACTACGATCCGCCGAACATGACCTATCCCTTCGGCGCCTATATCTGCGTCGCCGATGTCGATGTCGATACCGGGGTCACGTCGATCCGCCGCTTTTACGCGCTGGACGATTGCGGCACCCGCATCAACCCGATGATCATCGAAGGCCAGGTGCATGGCGGTCTGACCGAGGCCTTGGCCATCGCGATGGGCCAGGAGATCGCCTATGACGAGGTCGGCAACGTGACCGGCTCCAGCTTCCTCGATCACTTCCTGCCGACCGCGGTGGAGACTCCGGTCTGGGAGACCGACTTCACCGTGACCCCGTCGCCGCATCACCCGATCGGCGCCAAGGGTGTCGGTGAATCGCCCAACGTCGGCGGCGTCTCGGCCTTCTCCAATGCCGTGTGTGATGCCTTCGCCCATCTCGGCCTCACGCATACCCAGATGCCGCACGACCACTGGCGGGTCTGGAAGACGGCGCAGAAGCTGGGGCTGGTGAAGTAACGCTCGATGGCCTTCGACCATCGCACCTTGCAGCAGCGGCTGGACGCGGCGGGCTATGTCGCCGAGGACAGCCTGGCGATGGCGCTCACCCTCGCGATCGACCTCCAGCGGCCGCTGCTGCTGGAGGGAGAGGCCGGCGTCGGCAAGACCGAGGTCGGCAAGGCGCTCGCCCGTGTGCTCGGCGCCAGGCTCATCCGACTGCAATGCTACGAAGGCCTGGACGCCGGGGCGGCGATCTATGAATGGAACTACCAGCGCCAGCTGCTCGCCATCCGCGCACACGAAGCCCGGGGCATGAAGGCGGACGCGATGGAGCGGCATGTCTTCACCGAGGAATATCTGCTGCGCCGGCCGTTGCTGGAGGCGATCTCGCAGGAGAAGCCGCCGGTCCTCTTGATCGACGAGATCGACCGCGCCGACGAGGAGTTCGAAGCCTATCTCCTGGAAGTGCTTTCGGATTTCCAGGTCACCATCCCGGAGCTCGGCACCATTGCGGCGAAGGCGGTGCCGCATGTGGTGCTCACCTCCAACGGCACCCGGGCGCTCTCCGATGCGCTCCGGCGCCGCTGCCTCTACGCCTATGTCGAGTTTCCCGACGAGGCGAAGGAGGTGCGGATCCTCCGCGCGCATCTGCCGGATGCCGATGCGCAGATCCTGCAGCAGATTGTGGGCTTCGTGCAGCGCCTGCGCCGCGAGGACCTGGAGAAGAAGCCCGGCGTTGCGGAGACCATTGACTGGGCGAGGGCGCTGATCGGCATCGGCCTCGACCGCCTGGACCGCGATCCTGCGACGTTGCAGGCAACCTTGATGTGCCTGCTGAAGACCGACGCGGACTTGAAAGCCGTGACGCCCGAAGTTACCGCGCGGCTCATCGGCAAGGTGGCGTGATGTGCGGGTGCTGCGGGGTCGGGTACTGGCTGGTGACCCTGGCGGAGGAGAAGGCCGCGCTGTCACAG
>JAYSFH010000181.1:0-7507 GCA_041913405.1 Dongia sp.
GAGCGCAGCTCGCGCATCGGCCGGAACAGTTCCACACCCAGCAGCAGGATCATCAGCAGCCCGGCCATCGCCATCGACCCGGCCTCGACCCGGAAGGCGCCGAGCGCCAAGCCCGCCGCGGCACCGCAGGCAATCGCGCTGTCGGTGATGCCGCGGGAGAGCACGTTGAGGCCCAGCACCCACATGGTGCGGCGGAACAGCTCCTGCGCCTTCACCTCCAGGCTCTTGGCGCGCGCGCCGCTCTGGCCAAACGCTTTCAGGGTCGCGAGGCCCTGCACGGAATCCAGGAACTCGGCGGCGAAGGCGCTGTAGGCCTCCTCATGCTGCGCCGAGTGTTTCGAGTCATGCTGGTGCCAGAGCGCCGGGGCGAACAGCGCCACCAGGGCCGCAATTAGCATCACCACCGCAACCGGCATGTCGATCCAGGCGATGACGGCGAAGATCAGTAGCGGCGCCAGCAGCGAGACCAGGAATTGCGGCAGGAACTGACCGAAATAGACCTCCAGCCGCTCGACGCCGTCGATCAGCGACAGCGCCAGCGCGCCGCTCCGCCGCCGCGCGACCGCACCGGGACCCAGCGCGGCGATCTTGTCGTAGATCACGCGGCGGAGATGCTTCTGCACCCGCGACGCGGTCTCGTGCGCCACCATGACCCGCGCATGCTCGAAGGCGCCGCGCAGGATCATGATCGCGGCGACGCCGGCGATCGGCAGCATGAGGTCGGCGAGGTTGCGCCCGGCGAAGACCTCGGCGATCAGCCAGGCGAGCAGCATCAGCCGCCCCATGCCGAGCCCGACCGCCAGCAGCCCGATCAGCGTCGCCCAGGCGATCCGCAGCCGGACGCCGGCGGTGAAGGTCCAGAGCTGGCGGTCGAAATGCATGGCGGGACTCCGCGTGTTCGGAATTGTTCGCGACACTAAGCTGAACGCGCATGTTCACAATTCGATAAAATCGAACCGCGGCTGAAGAAATTTGTTCAGGGATCTGCGCGTCGGGCCGACTCGACCCATGGCGCAGCCTCCTCCGCGCTGATTCCTGATCTGTCTGTGTCCGGTCTGCGTCGCCGGGGAATCAGGGTCCCGCCGGGCATCGATCGATCAGCTCCGGGTCCAAGCAGACGCCGAAGGTCTGCTCCTGGCGGGAATGCTTCTTCTGTCTGCGTCCGGTCTGCGTGGGCTGCGCGTCAAGATCCCGCCGGCAGACGATAATTTCGTCCGGGTCGACACAGACGCCGAAACCCGGCGCCCGACGGGATTTCATCTCCTGTCTGCGTCCGGTCTGCGTTGACCGCGCGTCCGGGTCCCGGCGGTGAACGATACTCTCGTCCGGGTCGACGCAGACGCCGAAGCCCGGCGCGCGGCGATAATGCGTCCTCTGTCTGCGTCCGGTCTGCGTGGGCAGCGCGCCAAGGTCCCGCCGGCAAACGAAAGTCTCGTCCGGGTCGACACAGACGCCTGAGCCCCGCGCCCGGCGGGAGGGCTGCTTCTGTCTGCGTCCGGTCTGTGTCGGCAGCGCGTCAAGGTCCCGCCGGAAAACGATAATCGCGTCCGGGTCGACACAGACGGCGAAGCTCTGCTCCCAGCCAAAATGTTTCTTCTGTCCGGGTCCGGTCCGGGTCGCCGCCGCCGTTTCCTCAAGGGCAGCTTGCTCCGGCGCGGCGGCGAAGAGCGGCGCGAGTTCAGGGTCGGCGTCGGGCAGAGTGAGGAGACTTTCCCGCTCATCCGCCGGATGCAGCGATTCCATGTCCGATCGGCTTTCGTCCGTCGCGGTGTGCGAGAGGCGCATGCTGGACATCCTGGGGGCCTTTCCGGGGATTGGGCGCGCGGGGATCGTCGCCCGCTTGGGTTGAGCGGAACGGAGGTCAGCGGTTACGACGCGACGCACGGCGATGCCCTACAGGCTAGCCGGCACAGCGATAACTCACACAATAATATATCGAAATTTGCCGCGCTATGCTACGATCAGTTTTAGGTTGCAGATGGGCACGCACCGGGCTGGTTCCGCTTGAAGACGGAGACCTCTTAGCGTCGTTCGCTGCTTCCGCCTCTGACCGATTGTGTGAAGAACTCGCATTGGATCAGGAGACGCCGAACCCAGCGGCCGAGCATGAGGAGACAAACGCTGGCAAATGAATCATGGGCGCAAATATCAGCCTACTTCGCCGACTTGCGGAAGGCGCTGGGCGGCAGCGAGCTAGCTCCGGCGTTGATCGGCATCGAGGACGTTGCGCACTCGATCGCGGAGGCGCCAGCAAATCTCGGCCTGTTCGGGTGGACTTCGATGCATGATCTTTGCATCCAGCAGGCCGACGTGGCGCCGTATTCGGGGCCGTTTCTGCGGCTCTCGCCTCATCCCGGCGCCGTGGAGTTTCGCTATGTCGATACGGCTATCGTGAATAGACAGTGGAATCGCAGCGTATCACCGGAGAAAGCGATAGAACGATTCCGAGCATTCCTCGACCAAGCTCGGTGGCTGGGTTAGCTTCCCCAGCGAAATCAGAAATCTGCCGTAACCCACAGGCCGACGTTCTATCGGCTGGGGGTCAATGCAAGTCGAACGCTGGAGATTTCGGCTCTCCAAGCATCACCCGTCCCCATCTTGGGGGCGGGAAGATGGAGAGAGCCTTTGTGATGGTCTACGGCGTTGCGGGATCTGCACTTGCAGCTGTACGCCTACGTTCACAGTTCGACAAAATTGAACCACCGCTGTAGAATTTTGTTCAGCGAGGCTGCCGCGATCGGAGCTAGACTTCGGCCATGTTCGAGAACTGGGACGACCTCCGGATCTTTCTGGCCTTGGCGCGCGAGGGGAAGCTGACCGCGGTTGCCAAGAAGCTCAATGTCAGCCATCCGACCGTGGCGCGGCGGGTGAAACAGCTGGAAGCCACCGTCGGGGCGCGGCTGTTCGACCGGCTGCCCGATCGCTTCGTGCTGACCGCCGCCGGCGAGGGCCTGCTCGGCGATGTGCAGGCGATGGAGGAAGCGGCCGCCTCGATCCATCGGCGCAGCGCGGGCCTCAACGGCGATACGCTCGGCACCGTGCGGATCTCCGCCGGCGAGGCGATCACCGATTACCTGGCGCGCAACCTGCCGCGCCTGCGCCACAACCTCAACTGCATCGAGTTCGAGCTGGTGGCGACCCACACGCTGGCGAATCTCTCGCGCCGCGAGGCCGATCTGATGATCCGCGACAAGGTGCCGGACCTCGCCTCGATCGTGACGCGCAAGCTCGGTGCCGCGCGCTATGCGATCTATGCCGCGGCCGATCTCGCGGTCGGCGGCACGTCGCGCGAGGCCTTGCGCAAGATGAACTGGATCGGCTTCGACGAAGAGCATGGCTATATGCCGGGCCAGGCCTGGATCCACGACCTGCTCGGGGACAAGCGGCCGGTCATCCGCACCAACGACTGGCAGATCCTGAGCGAGGCGACGCGCAGCGGCGCCGGACTCGCGGTGTTGCCCTGCTATCTCGCCGATCCCGACCCGGCCCTGCGCCGGATCGCGCCGCTGAAGGAAGTTGTCGCCGAGCAATGGCTGCTGGTGCACCGCGATCTCCGCGCCCTGCCCCGGGTCCGCGCGGTGATGGATGCGATCATCCGGCTGTTCCACGAGGACCGCGCGCTGCTGGAAGGCCGGCAGGCCCAGCACACAGCTGGGACCGCCCTGCGCGTCGCCTCCTGACCGTCCTCGGGCGACCGCCGTCACAGCGCTGCAACTTCGCCCTTCGCCCGTCGGGCGCCGCTGGCTATTGTCACGCCAGGGACTGGGGGAAGCAGAACATGGCACAGGGCGCGAACGCCGCGATTCTTTATCGGCCGGAAGGGTTCGAGACCAGCGGCCCGCGGCTGATGGGAAGACAAGCCGCCGGCGAGGGCTTCCTCAGGGGCTTCGTGCAGCATGCCGATGTCGACAAGCTCTATTGCTACGCGCCGCGCCGCGAGCAGGCCGACCATTTCAACGCCGCGGTCAAGGGCAACGGCAACAGCCGGCCCGTCGAGTGGCTGAACGAGATTGATGCGCGGTCGCCGTCCGCTGCGGGCACGCTCTATCTGCCTGATCCCTCGGTCTCGCTGCATGCCTGGCGGCGGCGGCATTTCGACCAGCGCGCCTATTCGATCGTCGGCATCACCCACACCACCGCGTCGGCCGGTGCGATGGATTGGATCTCCGGCCTGCAGCTCTCGCCGGCGCAGGACTGGGATGCCCTGATCTGCACCTCGACAGTGGTGAAGCAGACGGTTGACTTCGTGCTCGACGCCCAGGCCGAGTTCCTCGGCGCGCGGTTCGGCGCGCAGAGGTTTCCGCGGCCGCAGCTCCCGGTCATTCCGCTCGGCATCGACACCGCGCGCTTCACGCCCGACGCGGCGAAGCGCGGCCAGGGTCGCGCCGCGCTCGGCATCGCCGAGGACGACATCGTGGTGCTGTTCGTCGGGCGACTGAGCTTTCACGCCAAGGCGCATCCGCTGCCGATGTATCTCGGCCTCGAGCGACTGGCGCGCAGCATGCCGCAGCGGAAGATCCACCTGCTGCAGGCTGGCTGGTTCGCCAATGAGTTCATCGAGAAGGCGTTCAAGTCGGGCGCGCAGACCTTCTGCCCGTCGGTGCGCTGCATCTTCGTCGATGGCCGCAACGCCGCGGCGCGGGATCAGGCCTGGCAAGCGGCGGACATCTTCACCTCGCTCTCCGACAACATCCAGGAGACCTATGGCCTGGCCCCGGTCGAGGGCATGGCCGCCGGATTGCCCAGCGTGGTGACCGACTGGAACGGCTATCGCGACACCGTGCGCCACGGCGTCGATGGCATCCGCGTGCCGACGATCATTCCGCCGCCCGGCTGGTCGGAGGATCTCGCCGACCGGCATGCCAACCAGATCGACAACTACGACCACTATTGCGGCTTCACCAGCCAGTTCGTCGCGGTCGACCCCGAGGCCTGCGCCGCGGCCTATGCGCGGCTCGCGGGCGATCCCGACTTGCGCCGGCAGATGGGCGCCGCGGCGCGCGAGCGCGCGGTAGCCGCGTTCGACTGGCGCGTCGTCATCCAGCAGTACCAGGAGCTCTGGGCCGAGCTCGCCGAACGCCGCCGCAGCGCGCCGGAATCCGTGCCGCGGGTCGCCGGACAGCCGGTGCAGCCGACCCGCGCCGATCCCTATCAGGCCTTCGCTTCCTATGCGACGTCGACGCTGGGGCCGAACGACAAGGTCGAGCTCACCCCGGGCGCGACAGCGGCGACCTTCGACGGCGTCACCAGTTCGGCGCTGGTCAGTTTCGCCCGAGCGGTGAACCCGCCGGCGGCGGAGATGCACCGCGTGATGGAGACGCTGAAGGGCGGCAGCCGCTCGGTCGCGCAGATCGCGCAGGACGGACCGCGCGAGACACAGAGCACTCGCGCGCGCAGCCTGCTCTGGCTGGCGAAGCTGGGGCTGGTGCGGATCCGGAGAGGTTAGCGCCGCACCTTCGGCGCGTAGCCTTTCATGAACATCTCGACCGCGCCGGCGACGACGTCGTCGGCGCTCGGCTCGTCCTTCACCAGGTCGCCGAGATCGAGCATGCGCTGCAGGTAGAGCGGACCGCGCACCAGCCAGATCAGCTGGTGGGCGGCGAGCCGCGGGTTGGGCACGTCGAGCGTGCCGCGCCGGTTGTTGGCCTCGAAGAAGGCGGCCAGCATCTTGCGGAACGGCAGCGGTCCGGATTCGACGAAGGCCTGGACCAGTTCGGGGAAGCGCGGACCCTCGGCGATGATGACGCGGTAGATGCCGAGGGTCTTCGGCGCCAGCAGGAAGCGCTCGATCTCGCGGCAGATCTGGGTCAGCGCCTCGCGCACGTCCTCCATCTCGGTCAGCGCCGGCATCAAGCCCTCGGCGTAGACGCGGCAGGCATTATGGACCATCGCCGCGAACAGCCGGTCCTTGCTTTCGAAATGGGCGTAGACGGTCGCTTTGGAAACGCCGGCCTCGCGGGCGATCTGGTCCATGCTGACGGCGCCATAGCCATGGTCCCGGAACAGCTGGCCGGCGGCGTCCAGGATCGCCTCGGTCTTCTCCGGGCGGCGACCGGCCGAGGGGGCGAAGGTCCCAGGGGCGGTCTCGGCGGTCGGTTGGGCCAGGGGGGCGGAACTCATTCTCTCACTCCAAGACAGCTGTCCAGACTGTGACGCAGCGCACAGCCGACTGAACTGGACGGTTCAGTTCGCGCTTGACTCTAGGTAGTCCGGGCACCATTCTCCGTCAAGACTAAACTGTACGGTTCAGTTTGATTGTCTGAATCCGACTAAGCCTCTGATGAGGAAGGAATATCCGCCATGGTCAAGCTCGCGATTCGTCTTCTCCTGGTGCTGATTGTAGCAGCCGGGGCGGTCGGCGGTGGAGCCTATTGGTGGCAGACCGGCCGTTTCCAGGAGAGCACCGACAACGCCTATGTCGAGGGCGACATCTCGGTCGTGAGCCCGCTGGTCGAGGGCAAGGTGGCCAGCGTTTCGGTCGGCGACAACCAGGCGGTCAAGGCCGGCGACGTGCTGGTCACGATCGAGAGCGACGACTTCCGCGCCAAGGTCGCCGAAGCGCAAGCCTCGGTCGCCGCGGCGGAGGCCTCGATCGCCACGATCGACAGCCAGATCACCTGGCAGCAGACCAAGATCGACCAGATCGTCGCCCAGCAGCGCAGCGCCGCCGCCGAGCTCACCCGCGCCAAGACGGTCTATGACCGCTACAAGAAGCTGATCGAGAGCAAGGTGATCGGGACCCAGGATCTCGACGAGGCGACCGCGGCCTATGTGAAGGCGCAGGCCGCCGTCTCCGAAAGCTCGGCAGAGCTCGCCGCGGAGCAGACCCAGCTCGGCGTCTACCAGGCCTCGCGCAAGGAAGCCGAGGCGAAGCAGATGGAAGCCGCCGCGACCCTGAAGCTCGCCGAGATCAATCTCGACCGCACCCAAATCAAGGCGCCGATCGACGGTGTCGTGGGCAATCGCGGGGTGCGGGTCGGCCAGTATGTGAAGGCCGGCTCGCAGCTGCTGTCGCTGGTGCCGACCGACGTCCATGTGGTCGCCAACTTCAAGGAGACCCAGCTCGACCGCATGCGGCCGGGCCAGCAGGTCGCGATCTCGGTCGACGCCTTCCCGAGCGAGACGCTGATCGGCACGCTCGAGAGCTTCGCCCCGGCGAGCGGCGCCGAGTTCAGCCTGCTGCCGGCGGAGAACGCCACCGGCAACTTCACCAAGATCGTCCGCCGCGTGCCGGTGCGGATCGCACTGCCGGAGAACAACCCGCTGCACGGGCTGCTGCGGCCGGGCCTTTCGGTGGTGGTCGATGTGGACACGCGCACCGGCCCGAGCGCGCCGGGCGAGGACAAGGCGCCGAAGGTCGCGCAAGGCGGACTGCTGTTCGGCGCCGCCGTCGCCAGCGATCAGAAGTGACGCATTGAGTTTGCGGCGAAGTGGACTGACGCACAATGAACCGCCCGCTCACCACCCGCGACTGGGTCGGGTTCATGATCATGGTGTTCGGGATGTT
>JAYSFH010000182.1:0-929 GCA_041913405.1 Dongia sp.
CCGAGATTGTCGACCTGCACCACCCACGGGACGATGGTCCCGCGCGCCGACTGCCAGACCAGCGCGGCAGCGAAGCCGGCGGAGAGGATCAGGCAGCCGAAGGCCATGAGCCGCCAGTTTCGGGCCTGGACACGCGCTGAGCCGATTCGATCATCCCAGATCTGCGCCGCGCGCTGATACGGCGTCTCGGGCTCGGGCGTCTTTCCATAGTGGGTTGCGGGTCGCTTGAAGAAGCTCATGTGCGGTCGCCTCCGGAGAGATTGATGGAAGAGCCGCCGCCGTGGCTGTCGCCCGATCGGATCGCGTGTGCCGCGAGCGTGACGCCGTGGCTCATGGTCTGCCCACGTCGCATGCGCTGCGCCCAAGCCGGCGGGCTGGCGGCAGAGCCTGTGGCTGCCGGTGCGGCCGAACCGGCATCATTCGCGACCGTTCCCATGCTCGAGGAACCGCCGGTGGCTCCGAAGCCGCTTTTGACGCCGTCGGCGAAGCTCGAGCGAACGCTTTGCGCGGCCCGGCGCAGCGGAGAGGCTGCCGCGCCGCCGGCCGCTCGTGCGACGCCGCCGAGGCCCGACGCGACGCCGGCGGCGCCCGACTGGCCGAGGGAACCGAGACTGTAGGCAGCAGACGCGGCTCCCGCCGCGGTGGCTCCACCGCGCACGGCGGCGGCGCCGCCGGAAATGGCGCTCGCGCCACCGCGCAAGGCGAGCCCGGCCGCGCCGCCGGCAGCCATGGCTGCGCCGCCCGCGACGAGGCCGGTGCCGATGGCGGAGCCTGCGCCGAGTTGCGGGCCGCCGGAAACGATGCCGTTGGCGATACCCGGACCAAAGATGCCGAGACCGAGAAGCGACAGCGCCGCCAATACGACGGCCATCGCGTCGTCGATGGTCGGTGGCTGACCGCCGAATCCTGCCGTGAACTGACTGAACAGA
>JAYSFH010000182.1:939-6213 GCA_041913405.1 Dongia sp.
TCGAGCCGATGCCGATGATGACGGCGAGCACCAGTACCTTGATCCCTGACGAGATGACGTTTCCCAGCACGCGCTCGGCCATGAAGGCGGTCTTCCCGAACAGGCCGAACGGGATCAGGACAAAGCCGGCCAGGGTGGTCAGCTTGAATTCGATCAGCGTGATGAAGAGCTGGATGGCGAGGATGAAGAAGGCGAGCAGCACCAGCGCCCAGGCGAAGAGCAGGCAGGCGATCTGGATGAAGTTTTCGAAGAAGGCGATCCAGCCCATCAGGTTTGAGATGGATTCGAGCAGCGGCCTCGCCGCATCGAGACCCGTCTGCGCGACCCGGCCCGGGCGCATCAGGTCCTGGATGGAAAACCCGGTGCCAGACGCCTGAAGTCCGAGGCCGGCGAAGCTTTCGAAGACGATCCGCGCGAGGTTGTTCCAGTTGCCGATGATGTAGGCAAAGACGCCCACAAACAGCGTCTTCTTCACAAGGCGTGCGATGATGTCGTCGTCCGCGCCCCAGCTCCAGAACAGGGCGGCCAGCGTGACGTCGATGACGATCAGCGTCGTCGCGATGAACGCCACCTCGCCGCCGAGCAGGCCGAATCCGCTGTCGATGTAGGAGGTGAAGACCCCGAGGAAATTGTCGATGACGCCGCTGCCGCCCATGGCTCACCGCCCTTCGTCGGCGCGTCGCGGCGCGGTGCGGGTGCCAAGGAAACGGTCGCGGGTTTCGGCCCAGATGCGCAGACACTCGCCGTCCCTTGCGGCGGCTTCCCCCATCTGCTGGCACCGACGCTGGCCCTCGCGCAGCGGGTCCGGCGCCTCCTCAAGCACGGGCGTCGGCCGAGCCGCTGGCCTTTCCTCTTTCCGGGTCATCTCGATCGCCGTTGCCGTGATCGCGACGGAGACGAAGATGATTGCGCCCACGCGGGCCAGCGTCTTGCCGTCCATCCTGCTGTCCTCAGTTGCCGTTCGGGAACATCCGGGCGTTGCCGGGCTGATAGCCGGAGCCGGGCGTCAAGAACCGGCGGCGCTGTTCACGGCCTTGTTCGGCGGCTGCGGCTCGCTCGGCATCGACAAGCGCCTGCGCTCGGCCGTTCGCAGCGACCACAGCGACCAGGTCTGCGAGTTGCTGCGCCTGCAATGCGAGCAACTGGTTGCCGGCCTGGGTTGCCTGAAGCGCGCCGGTCGCACCCTGGCTCTGCCCGACCAGACCCGCCATCTCGGCGCGGTTGGTGTCGATATTGCCGACGACACCGGCCTGCACGCGCAGCGCGTCCTGAAGGCCGCCGACCGTGTTCTGCCAGCGCGATCGTGCATCGGAGACGAGACGCTGATCCGAAGTGGACAGCGAGATGTTGCTGTACTGGCTCTGAAAGGCTTGGTCGATCTGCTGCACGTCGAAGGCGATGCGCTGTGCCTGACCCAGAAGCGCTTGCGTGCGCTGCACCGATTGCTGGAGCTGCTGAAGCGAGGAATAGGGCAGGCTCGCGAGATTGCGGGCCTGGTTGATCAGCATCTGCGCTTCGTTCTGGAGGCTCTGGATCTGGTTGTTGATCTGCTCGAGCGCCCGCGCGGCCGATAGGACATTCTGGACGTAGTTGGTCGGATCATAAACGACCCACTGCGCCGCTGCCGGGGTCACGAACACGGGCGAGAAGGCGACGGGCAGCGACAGGATGGTTGCGGCGAACAGCGCCGCGCGAGAGCGTCGGATCATCATGGCTTGGGCTCCAGCTTGGTGAGATCGGGAATGAGGTCGGCGGCCCATCCGACATCGCGGGCGCGCAGCCAGGCGGACAGGAAGCCGTCGCGGCCATGCTCGGCGAGGATCGCCTCGATGGCGGCCTGATCAGTTTTCGAGGATGCCGCGCAGAGCGCGAGGGCGACTTCGGAGAGCCCCAACTCGAACAGCCGGTTGCCGCGCCGCGACTGGCAGTAATAGTCGCGCTTGGGTGTGGCCCGGCTGAGGATCTCGATCTGGCGGTCGTTCAAGCCGAAGCGCCGGTAGATCGTGGTGATCTGGGGTTCGATCGCGCGTTCGTTCGGCAGCAAAAGGCGCGTCTGGCAGCTTTCGATGATGGCCGGAGCGATCGCGCTCCCAACGATGTCGGCCAGCGATTGCGTGGCGAAGACGACCGACGCGTTCTTCTTGCGCAGCGTCTTCAGCCATTCGCGCAGTTGCGCCGCGAAGCCTTCATCGTCGAGCGCGAGCCAGCCTTCGTCGACGATCAGGAGCGTGGGCCGTCCATCCAGACGGTCGCCGATCCGATGGAAGAGATAGGCGAGGACCGCCGGCGCCGCGCCGCCGCCGATCAGCCCCTCGGTTTCAAAGGCCTGGACCGCAGCTTCCCCTAGCTGCTCGCCTTCGGCGTCCAGCAGCCGTCCGTAGGCACCGCCAACGCAAAAGGGGCGCAGCGCTTGCTTGAGATCGTTCGACTGGAGGAGGACGGCGAGGCCCGTCAGCGTGCGCTCTGTGATCGGCGCGGACGCCAGCGAGGTCAGCGCCGTCCAGAGATGTTCTTTCACTTCCGGCGTGATCGTGACGCTCTCGCGGGCAAGGATGGCGGCAATCCAGTCGGCTGCCCAGGCACGCTCATGGGTCTCGTGAACGCGTGCGAGTGGCTGGAGGGAGACCGACGACGCGGCGCCGTCCGTCAGGCTGCCACCGAGGTCGTGCCAATCGCCTCCCATGGCGAGCGCGGCCGCGCGAATGGAGCCGCCGAAGTCGAAGGCGAAGACTTGGCTGCCCGGATAGCGCCGGAACTGAAGTGCGATGAGCGCGAGCAGCACGGACTTGCCCGCGCCTGTCGGCCCGACGACCAGTGTGTGGCCGACGTCGCCGACATGCAGCGAAAAGCGGAACGGCGTGCTCCCTTCGGTCTTGCCGTACAGCAGCGGCGGCGCTCCGAAATGCTCGTCCCGTTCCGGCCCGGCCCAGACCGCCGAGAGCGGAATCATGTGGGCGAGGTTTAGAGTGGAGATCGGTGGCTGGCGGACGTTGGCGTAGACATGGCCGGGCAGCGAACCGAGCCAGGCATCGACGGCATTGATGGTCTCGGACATCGCGGTGAAGTCGCGGCCCTGGATCACCTTTTCCACGAGGCGCACCTTCTCGTCGGCGGTGCGCGGATCGGCGTCCCAGACTGTGACCGTGGCGGTCACATAGGCCTGACCGGCATAGTCGGCCCCAAGCTCCTGCAGGGCCATGTCGGCATCGGCGGCCTTGTTCGCAGCGTCCGTATCGATGAGTGCGGAGGCCTCGTTGGTCATTACCTCCTTCAGGATTGCGGCGATCGACTTGCGCTTGGAGAACCACTGCCGCCGGATGCGCGTCAGCAGTTTCGTGGCGTCCGTCTTGTCGAGGAGGATCGCCCGCGTGGACCAGCGATAGGGAAAGGCGAGCCGGTTGAGATCGTCGAGAATCCCTGGCGTCGTCGCCGTCGGAAAGCCGTTGATCGTCAGCACGCGCAGATGAGCGGCGCCGAGCCGTGGCTCGAGGCCGCCGGTCAACGGCTCATCGGCGAGAAGCGCATCGAGGTAGATCGGCGTTTCGGGCACGCGGACGCGGTGGCGCTTCGTCGAGACGGTCGAGTGCAGGTAAGTCAGGGTCTCGGCGTCATCGAGCCACCGGCATTCCGGCATGAAGCCATCGACGAGCTGGAGGACGCGGTTTGTGCGGTCAATGAAGGCCGCGAGGGCTTCATGGGGATCGACGCCGGACTGTTGGCGACCCTCGTAGAGCCAGGTCTCCGCCCGCGCGGCGTCCTCGGCAGGCGGGAGATAGAGAAAGGTCAGGAAGTAGCTCGACTCGTAATGCGCGTCCGCTTCCTCGAAGTCGGCCTTGCGCTCCGCATCAACGAGGGCGGAGGCGGCGTCCGCGAAGCGGCTTGCCGGATAGGAGGCGGCTTCGTGACGCTGCGCTTCGACGAAGATCGCCCAGCCCGAGCCCAGACGCCGGAAGGCGTTGTTGAGGCGACTGGCGACGGCCACCAGTTCAGCGGCCACAGCTGAGTCGAGATCGGGACCACGAAAACGCGCGGTGCGCTGGAAGCTGCCATCCTTGTTGAGCACGACCCCTTCGCCGACCAGCGCCGCCCAGGGCAGGAAATCAGCGAGACGGGTCGCGGTACGGCGATATTCGGCGAGGTTCATCATGGCCACGCCTCACACCGAGAGATGGCCCGGAATGCGCAGATGCCGGCGGCCCACTTCGACAAAGAGCGGATCGCGCTTTGCTGCCCAAACGGCGGCGAAATGGCCGATCGCCCAAATGAGGAGACCAACCAGCCATAGCCGCAATCCGAGACCGACAGCGCCGGCGAGTGTGCCGTTCATGATGGCGATGCTGCGCGGTGCGCCGCCCAGCAGGATATGCTCGGTCAGCGCGCGGTGGACCGGAACCGTGAAGCCCGCGACCTCATCGGGATGTTGCAGGAGGCCCGCCATCAGACGAGCGCCCCGCCGCCGAACGAGAAGAACGACAGGAAGAAGCTGGACGCCGCGAAGGCGATCGACAGGCCGAAGACGATCTGGATGAGACGCCGAAATCCTCCGCTCGTGTCGCCGAACGCCAGCGTCAGGCCGGTGACGATGATGATGATCACCGCGATGATCTTGGCGACCGGTCCCTCGATCGACTGGAGGATGGACTGCAGCGGCGCTTCCCAGGGCATCGAGGAGCCGGATGCGTGGGCGGCGGGCGCCAGAAGAAAGCTTAGAGTCAGCGCCGTGGCGGCAGTTGCGAGGCGCTGATGGCCGCGCGCGATAGGTTGGATCATGCGGGTTCTCCTTGTGGGTCGGGAGGCTGGGTTCCGGGGGAAAGGCGGTAGTCGGTGTCCGTCCCGAGCCCTTCGACGCGGGCGAGTTCTGTGAGACGCCGCGCAGCGCCGCGGCCGGAGAGCACGGCCACCAGATCGATGGTCTCGGCGATCAGCGCCCGGGGGACGGTGACGACAGCTTCCTGGATGAGCTGCTCGAGGCGGCGCAGCGCGCCGAGCGCAGTGCCCGCGTGGATCGTGCCGATCCCGCCAGGATGGCCGGTGCCCCAGGCTTTCAGGAGATCGAGCGCCTCAGCCCCACGCACCTCGCCGATCGGTATCCGATCCGGCCGCAGCCGCAGGGAGGAGCGCACCAGGTCGGACAGGTTCGCGACGCCGTCCTTGGTGCGCATGGCGATGATGTTCTGCGCCCGGCATTGCAGCTCGCGGGTGTCTTCGATGACGATGACGCGGTCGGTTGTCTTCGCGACCTCGGCCAGCAGGGCATTGGTCAGCGTGGTCTTG
>JAYSFH010000182.1:6233-7467 GCA_041913405.1 Dongia sp.
CCAGTGCTGGTTCCGCCGGCGACGAGGATGTTGGCGCGCGCTGCGACCGCCTGCCGGAGGATGTCGGCCTGGTCGGCCGTCATGATGTCTGCGGCGACATAGTCGTCGAGCGTGAAGACGGCGACGGCAGGCTTGCGAATTGCGAAGACCGGAGCCGTCACGACCGGCGGCAGCAGGCCTTCGAAGCGCTCGCCGGTTTCGGGCAGCTCGGCCGAGACACGCGGCCGACGGTCATGCACCTCGGCGCCGACATGATGGGCGACGAGGCGGATGATGCGTTCGCCATCGGCCGCCGACAGTCGTTCCCCCGTATCGGACAGGCCGTCAGAAAGCCGGTCGACCCAGAGGCGTCCATCGGGGTTGAGCATGACCTCGACGATCGCGGGATCTTCCAGGAATCGGGCGACCGCAGGCCCCAGCGCGGTGCGCAGCATGCGTGCGCCGCGTGAAGCTGCTTCCGAATGCTGATGGTTGACCGCCACGTCGTCCCCGTTCGCTTGCGGGCCCGCGCGACGCGCGGCCCTGGATCGGGGATGAGTAAGAAAGGCAGGAATTGGGGCGTTGCAACAACGCTCAGGGGGGCGTCGTACTGTGGCGAAGAAAGAAAGGTAATCGGCGGACCGGCGTCGAGCCACGGCAGCGTCTGAGGCTCCCGATCGGCGCGTTTTCCCGAGCGGGAATAATTCAGGCCCGGGAGCTACCCCGAGGCGCAGGATTTACCGAGCGGGAAATTCTTATAGACATTCTACAGGAATCCATGATACTTTCCCGTTCGGTAAATATCATGGCCAGACGCAACCTCACCACCGCCGAGATCGGCGACATTGTGCGAACCACCCGAAAGGCCGCTGGCCTGCGGCAGGACGAGCTTGCCGGCGCAGCTGGCGTCGGCCTGCGCTTCATCGTCGATCTCGAAGCGGGAAAGCCGACCGCGCAGATCGGCAAGACACTTCAGGTCCTGGCAGCGCTGGGATGTTCGCTCGATATCACACCACCGCCCGACCCCAAAGGAGCGCGGCCAAAAGATCCTCAGAAGCCATGACGCGCACCCTCGATATCTTGTGGGACGGGCGCCTGGTGGGTCAGTTGACGCAGGACAAGCACGGCGAACTCGGCTTCGCCTATGCGCGGGCTTGGCTCGACGACGAGGCGGCGCAGCCCTTGTCAGCCTCACTGCCCAAGCGGGCGGAGCCGTTCACCCGTCGCGAGTGCCGTCCGTTTTTCGGCGGTCTCC
>JAYSFH010000183.1:0-3879 GCA_041913405.1 Dongia sp.
TCAGCCGCTCGATCTCGCGGCCGTTGCGCTGGTCGAGCCAGGTGTAGCCGTTGTAGCTGGCGGCCGGGCCCTCAGCGACATGCTCGATCGCATCGTAGAGCTTCACCGCCGGCGTGACTTCCGCGAGCACGGCTTCCCATTCCTCGGTCGGGGTCTTGCCCCAGATCCAGCGCATCCAGTCGGCCAGCCACGGGAAGATCGAATGATCGCAGACCAGCGATCCGCCCTTCTGCAGGGCGGCGATGTGGTCGGTGATCAGCTTGCGGCGGGCCTGCTTCTGCAGCTGGATCGGCATCTCGTAGAGCGTCTGGTAGCCGTAGCGCTCGCAGGCGGTGCGGCTGGGATCGGTGATGAGGGTCGCCTTCTCCTTGGTCGCCAGATCCTTGGCGAGCGCGGAGACGTCGATGGTCGGCGGCGCGGCGATTACGAGGCGCATGTCACTTCACCCGCAAGAGATAGCCGTTGGGATTGAGCGACATCACGTAGCGCTCGCCCCAGCGGCGGTCCAAAACGAAATCGTCGGTCTCGGTCAGATAGACGTCGGCCGCCGCCTTCGGGCCTTCGTTCGGCACCGGGTGGTAGCCCATGACGTCGTTCAGCGAGTCCTCGACCACGAAATAGCCGCCGACATGCACGAAGGGCGCATAGGCGCGGATCTCACCCAGCACATGCAGCTTCTCATGGTCGCTGTCGGCGATCACCAGGGTGCGCTTGCCCTGGGCCTTCCTGCGCACCTGTTCCAGCACGCCCTCGGAAGTGCTCGAGCCCTCGATATAGGTGATGCGCTTGTTCTGCGGCGGCTTGGCTTTCGCCAGCGAGATGTCGATGCCGAGCACCTCGCCATGGCCGACCAGGTCGAGGATCGAGGCAAAGAAATGGGTGGCGCCGCCGAACATGATGCCGAGCTCGATGATCACGTCGGGTTTCGTCTCCGCGATGATCTCCTGGTAGACCCAGCAATCCTGCGGCGTCTTGATGATGTCGTGGCCGAGCCACTTCTGCTGCAGCTTGGGCGCGCCGTAGCGATAGCCCTGATGCAGGTAGTAGTAGTGATACATCATGTACTGCCGCAGCGTCATGTCGCCGAGGCGTTCCATGCTGGACTGGTCCTGGAACAGCTTCTCGATCGCGGCGATATGCGGGTTGTTGTGCAGCAGCTTCTGGTGCACGCCGGCCTTCTCGCAGTAGTCGCGGCGGGCGTCGGCATCGTCGTTCCGGCCGTTCTCGACCAGGAAGGCGACGTAGCGCTGGGCAATTTCCTTATCCAACGCGAGTTCGGGATTGGGCGTACTCATGCAGTCGCTCCAAGATGAGAACACTGGCGGATCAGTTCGACGATATGGGTCTCGAGGCTGCGCCCGTTGCGTGCCCCGACGAAGACCGAGCGGTATTCGAGGGCCGGATCGGCCTCGCCCTTGCCGGCGATCTCGACCCGGCACTTGCGGCCGAGGACATCGCCGCCCAAGCGGGCGCAAAGCTCGGCGAACTCCGCGACGGTGAGGTCCGCAGTGCCGATCGGGTTGAGGATGGCGACCCCGGGGGTCTGCATGTCCACGAAATCGGCGGCCTGCGCCGCGATCACGTTGGTGCCGACGAAGTTGCGGCGGTCGCGCCCGGTGCCGAGGATGCGGATCAAGCCGGTCTCGGCGATCGCGCGCGGGAAGGAGAATGGGATCAGCGACCAGCGCCGGAACCGCTCGGGCTCGCCGAGCGGGCCGAACACGGCGCAGGGCCGCAGGATACGGACGGCGAAACCGGCCCGCGCGGCGTTGCGGCGGAAGATCTGCTCGGCCAGGAAATGCGCCAGCGCGTAGTCGCTCAGCGGGTTCGCCGGCATGGTCTCGTCGATATGGCCGCTGAGCGCGCCGTAAACATGGGCGCTGGAGACATAGACCATGCGCCTGGCGCCGGCCGCCGCGGCGGCGGCGATCAGGCGATCGGTGCCGGCGGCGGCGCGCGTCATCGCGGCGGCGCTGTCGGCCTTCACCTCCTCGTCGGTGACGCCGGCGCAATGAATCAGCGCATCGATGGCAGGCAGTGCGGGATGCTTCCCGGCGTGGTCGCGGGTGACGGCTTGGCCGGCGCCGCGACCGAGGGTCACGACGTCATGGCCGCGCGCGGCGAGCTCGGCCGCGACCGCGCTGCCGATCAATCCCTTCGCACCCGTGACCGCGACCTTTGCCAAGCTGCTTCCCGTCTCTACTTCAAGCCGCTGGTGTCGAGGAGCGCCTCGAGAATGGTCTTCATCGGGCGCTCGCGCATCATCGCCTGGGCCTTCTCGCCCTGCCGGCGCCACTTGTCGCCGGCGACCAGGTCGGCGACGGCGTCCGGCATCTCCTGGGCGGTCGCCAGCCGCGTCATCTCCAGATAGCCGGCGGGATCCTGCTCGTGCTCGGAGACGATGGCGCAGGCGTTGTTGGCAAGATAGCAGACCCGGAAGGAGTTCACGTGGGTGTATTTCTCTTCCTGGACGATGTTGAGCTGCACCTTGGCCCGGGCGATCCGGTCGTTGCGCAGGAAATACGGGCAGGAATGGTCGGAGGCGCCGCGGAAACCCTTCTGGCGCACGGTCTGGATGATCTGCTTGCGGCGGTTGCTCATCATGCCGAAGAAGTAGAAATCGAGATCCTTCTCGGTCCGGTGCTCGATGTCCTCGAGCTTCGGGTCCCAGCCCCAGCGCAGGAAATGCGCGTTGGCGCCATAGCGCTGGTACTCGGCCATGTTGTCCTGGATCACATCCCAGACGAAGGAGCCCGCCTTCATCGCCGGCAGATAGGCGCCGAGGAAGTCGGTCTTCTGCGGATTGAAGTTCAGCATGTCTTGCGCGATGACCTCGGTGTTTACATGCGCATGCTTCACGCCGGACTGGGCGATCTTCGGAATCTCCGCCGCCGGGAGGAAATAGGCGCCGACCACGAAGTTGAAGCGGTCGCTCTCCAGCGAGAGCCCGTTCAGCACCGCGTCATGGCCGAGGGATTCCAGCCCGTATTTCATCGAGAGCAGGAAGTCGCGCCGGAGGTGAAACAGCGGCTCCGGGCCGAAATAGGAGATGCCGAATTTCATGACGTCAGAAACGCTCTTGCCCCGATCCAATCGATGCCGCGGCGAAGCAAGGAAGATGCCACGGCAGAGCTAGGCTTAGAGTGTTAAGGTTAACAAAGAGTAACAAACCGAGCCGGCAATAATCTTGCGTCAGCCTCTTCCGCTTTTCTGAACAATCCCAGAGACTTGCAAGGCCGTTGACATTGCGCACACTATTGTGTACGGTCTTGACGACCTCAGGAGCAGCGAGGGGAAGTGGGATTCCGGCGGCTCACAGCACGACCGGCGCCACGTCCTTGAAGAGCGGCCAGGCGGCGTCTTTCGCGGAGATGGTGGGTTCGCCTTTGAGCGGCCAGCGGATGGCGAGCGCAGGGTCGTTCCAGCGCACCCCCTCCTCCGCCGCCGGGGTGTAGAAGTTGTCCACCATGTAATTGACCACGCTCTCCGGCTCCAAAGAGCAGAAGGCGTGGGCGCAGCCGCGGGGCACGAGCACGGCGTTGTGGCGGTCGGCGCGGAGCTCGACCGAATCCCATTGGCCGTAGGTCGGCGAGCCCTGGCGCAGGTCGACGAAGACGTCGAGCAGCGCGCCGCGGGTGCAGCGCACCAGCTTGGCCTCGGTATGCGGCGGGCGCTGGAAATGCATCCCCCGGATCGTGCCGACATTCGCCGACATCGATTCATTCATCTGCACCCAGCGGGTCGGCAGGCCATGCTCGGCGAAGATCGCCTCGTCATAGGTGCGCATGAAATAGCCGCGCTCGTCGCCGCGGGCCTGCAGCACGACCTCGACGCTGCCGGGGATCTTCAGCCTGGTGATCTTCACGGCGCCACGTCCCG
>JAYSFH010000183.1:3889-7458 GCA_041913405.1 Dongia sp.
TCGATCTCGGCGAGGCTGGCTTTCGCCATGTCGTCGCCGGCCAGATGGCCGCGATACCAGGAGACCGAATGCTGCACGGCGGCGGCGACATGCCAGACCGGTTTCCAGCCGAGATGGCGGGCGGCCTGGTGGCTGTCGAGGGTCAGGAAATGCGCCTCTTTCACTTCGTTGTCGCCGCGATGCTCCCAGCGCGCACCCTCGCCCCAGCCCTTGACCAGATGATCGACCAACTCGGAGACCGGCGTGGTCTCCGCGTCGCCGGGGCCGAGATTCCAGGACAGGAGTTCCGGCGGTAGCTTCTTCGAAGCGGTGCGTTCGGCGATTAGCAGCAGGCCGCGCGCGGCGTCCAGTACATGCTGCCAGGGGCGCACGGCCTTGGGGTTGCGGATGATCAGCGGCTGCCTGGCGGAGAAGGCACGCACGGCATCCGGGACGATCCGATCCTCGGCCCAGTCGCCGCCGCCGATGATGTTGCCGGCGCGCACGGTCACCACCGGCACCGGCTGCTCGGCGCGGGAGAAGTAGCTGTTGCGGAAGGCCTCGGCGACCAGCTCGGCGCCGCTCTTGCTGGCGCTGTAGGGCTCGTCGGCACCGAGCGCATCGCTCTCACGATAGGGCCAGGGCCAGTTGACGTTGCGATAGACCTTGTCGGTCGTGAACACGACCACCGCGGAGAGGCCGGAGAGATTGCGCACCGCGTCGAGGAGATGCGCGGTGCCCATCACGTTGGTGGCAAAGGTCGCGACCGGATCGTGGAAAGCCGCGCGCACCAGGGGCTGGGCGGCGAGATGGAGCACGATGCCGGGCTTGGCCGCGGCCGCGGCCTTGGCCAGCGGCGCAGGATCGCGGACGTCGCCGATGGTGCTGGCGGCGATGCGGTCCGGCAGCCTGGTCGCGGCGAAGAAGCTGGGGTCGGTCGGCGGGTTGAGGGCGAAGCCGTGAACCTCGGCCCCCATTTTCTGCAGCCAGAGCGCGGTCCAGCCGCCGACGAAGCCGGTATGGCCGGTCAGGAAGACGCGGCGGCCGCGCCAGAAGGACGGATCGGGGATGGGGAGCGTGGTCACTTCGGATAGCACCACATGGAGCGCTTATTAAGATCGTCATCCTCCGCGAAGGCGGAGGATCCACGAGTTGCTTTCATCAGTCGCTGACAAACTCGTGGGTGGTCCGCCTTCGCGGACCATGACGAGCTTAAAATGTGACCCTCACTCATCGGCGAACACAGAGAAGGTCACGACAGCCAGGGCGCCTTGCCCTGCGCGATCAGGCCGTTCAGCATCAGCATCTCGCGGTAGGTGTCCATGCACTGCCAGAAGCCGTCATGGTGATAGGCGGTGAGCTGCTTCTGCCGCACGATCTTCGGCAGCACGTCGTTCTCCAGGACCACGGCGGGATCGTCGCTCACGTCGGCGAAGGCCTTCTTCTCGAAGACGAAATAGCCGCCGTTGATCCAGCCGTTGTTGACCTGGGGTTTCTCCATGAAGTCGGAGACCGAGCCTTCCTCGATGTCGATCTCGCCGTAGCGCGACGACGGGTGCACGGCGGTCACGGTGGCCAGGCGCTTGCAGTCCATATGCGTCTTCAACAAGGCCGCGCAATCCACATCGGCGACGCCGTCGCCGTAGGTTGCGAAGAAGCGGTCGCCTTTGACATGCTTCAGCGCCCGTTTGATGCGGCCGCCGGTCATGGTGTCCTGGCCGGTATCGGCCAGCACCACGTCCCAGTCCTCGGCCGGCTCCTGGCCGATGATCTGGACGTCGTTCCAGCGCAGACTGACCACCACGTCGGCGTTGCGGTAGCGGTATTGCAGAAAGTAGTCGCGGATCATCTCGCCCTTGTAGCCGAGGCAGAGGATGAAGCGCCGGACGCCGAACTTGGCGTAGCGCTGCATGATGTGCCAGAGGATCGGCCGCCCGCCGATCTCGACCATCGGCTTCGGCTTGAATTCCGTCTCTTCCCGTAACCGGGTGCCCTGGCCGCCACAGAGAATGACGGCCTCCATCTCATGCAGGTTCATAAATCCTCGCGTCTCTAGAGCGCGAATCGCTACGCACGGACTGTGCCATATAGAGTGAGTCGAGGCCAATCTCGGCCCTTCGCCCTTTCAAGATAGCGGACGCCGCGAAGCCCTGCGCAGTTCTTGCCGAACTTCGACCGGGCAGTTTCTGCCGCCTGGTCCCGGCCCTCTGCCGTCAATCATTTGATAACCCTTGGGAAACCGCGCCGCCCGGAGTTGGCCCGGCAGTTGCTTTATCCGTCCGACACCTGACGCAAGGTTCCCCAAGGCGAGGCCTTCCATGAGCATTCTCGGCGCGATGTTCACCGCAGTGAGCGGGTTGAACGCACAGTCCCGGTCCCTCGGCAACATCTCGGACAACATCGCCAACTCCCAGACCGTCGGCTACAAGAAGGTCGACACCCGGTTCTCGGACATCATCACGATCTCCAACAAGAGCCTGAACCTGCCGGGTGGCGTCGTGGCCTCGCCCTATTACGCCAACGCGCTGCAGGGCAATATCAACCAGACCCAGAGCTCGACCAACCTCGCGGTCAGCGGCCAGGGCTTCTTCGTCGTGAGCCGGCCGACCTCGCAGAACGGCACGCTCACCACCTTCAGCGCGCTGCCCTACTACACCCGGGCCGGCGACTTCGAGGTGAACCGCGACGGCTACGTGGTCAACGGCGGCGGCTATTACCTCAACGGCTGGACCGTCGACCAGACCACCGGCATTCCCGACACCGGCTCGCTCGCCCCGATCCAGATCACCCAGCTGACCACGCCGCCGACCCCGACCTCGCAGATCGAAGTGGTCGGCAACCTGCCGGCCACCTCGGTCGTGAACCCGGATCCGGCGCTGGCGCCGACCAACGTCAAGGTCTACGACGCGCTGGGCAATCCGCACACGATCAGCCTCACCTGGGTCAAGCGCGCCGACAACATCTGGAACCTCGACATCACCGCGGCCGACAGCACCCTCGACCCGGTCGGCGGCAACATCAGCGGCACCAACGACCAGACCGCCGTCGCCGCCAACACCACCGCCAATGTGCCGGGCGTCGCGCAGGTCGACACCATCACCGTGGCCTCCAGCGGCCTGCCCCCGGGACGCACCCTGACCTACACGATCGGCGCCAACACCGTGACGGTCACCGCCCCGGTCGGCGGCTATACCGGCGCCCAGCTCGCCACCGCGCTCGCGGCGCAGATCAACGGCAACGCCGGCATGTCCGCGGTCGTGACCGCCGGCAACGTCGCCGGCAACACGCTGGACGTGACGGCGGACGTCGCCGGCACGCCGTTCGCCGGCACGTTCGGCGGCAACGGCTCCGGCCAGCTCGACACCGTCACCATTCCGGGCGCCCTCGCGGGCGCCGACGTGCTCAGCGTCAACGTCGCCGGCGGCGGCCCCTTCGTCGTCAACGGTCCCGCCACCCAATCCGCGGCGCGCACCACGCTGATCGGCCTGATCAACGCCGCAGCGCTCGGCGTCACCGCGATCGCCGATCCTGCCAATGCCGGTCGCATCCTGATCCAGTCCGACACGGCCGGCGGCGCATTCGCCGCCGCC
>JAYSFH010000184.1:0-1802 GCA_041913405.1 Dongia sp.
CGTCACGGACCCGCTTCACCTCGAGCTTCTGGCCCTTGTAGGCCTTGAAGCGCTGGCCGTAGACCGAGGCGATGTAGTTGGTGAACTGGCCGACGAAGGCTTCCTGCTGCTCCGGCGAGATCTTCTTCCAGTAGGCGCCGAGCACATGCCTGGCCATGCCCGGCATGTCGAAATACTTGAGCAGGATCGGCTTCAGTGCCGCGGCGCGGGTCGGATCCGCGTTGCTGAGGCTGGTGATCGCCTCGTTCGCGACCTCGTTGACGAAGGCCGAGAGATCGGTCGCCGCCCAGGCCGGGGTCGCAAGCAGAGCGGCCGCCGCGGCCGCAGTCATGAGAAGGGTGCGTCGGTTGTGCATGGTGGGTGTCAGTTCGCTTCGCTCACACTGGGCCGTATTCAGTTCGCTTCGCTCACACGAGCGCAATCAGTTCGCTTCGCTCACACGAGCGCAATCAGTTCGCTTCGCTCACCTGGGGCACGCCGTCGGTCTGGGTCGTGGTCGGCGTGAGCATGACGGTCGGCGCATCTTCGCCGTCCGCCGGAATGTCGTTGGTGATGCCGGAGAGCATGTCGTCCGGATCCTCGCCGTTGCGGATCGCATCGTTGCGGTGCTGGCGATAGAGGCTGCGGATGGTGGCGTAGAAGTCCACCGAGCCCTTCTGCAGCTCCTCGATCGCCTGCATGTTGCGGGCGCGGGTGTCGAGGCCCTCAAGGCCGCCGCGGACGGTGTTGATCCAGCCGACGTTGTAGATGTAGCCGACCCAGGTCAACGGATCCAAGGCGTAGTCCACGATCTTGCCGGTCAGGTCGCGCGGGTTCGAGGGACCGAGAATCGGCAGCATCAGGTACGGGCCTTCGCCGGAACCGTAGTATCCGAGCGTCTGGCCGAAATCCTCGTCGTGATACTTGATGCCGAACATGTCGGCCACGTCGATCAGGCCAGCCACGCCGAGCGTGCTGTTGATCAGGAACCGCGAGCTGGTATCGCCGGCGCGACCGAAGCCGCCCTGGAACAGGTCGTTCGCCAGGATGGTCGGCGAGTGCAGGTTGCGCACCACATTGCGGACGCTGTCCTGCGCGAATTGCGGCAGAGCCGTGTGGTAGTAGCCGGCGAAGGGCTTCACGATGACTTCGTCGAGGAAGTGGTTCACCTCGAAGAAGTAGCGGTTCATCGGCTCGAGCGGGTCGTTGGCCTCGTTGTAGGCCTGGACCGCCGCCTCGTCGCTCGGATCCGGCTCGCTCGCACAGCCGCCGATCGCCAGCGCCACGGAAAGAGTCCCGGCTGCCAGCAACACCCGTCCGAATTTGACTTCGAAATGCATGGATCCCCTAGTCCCTGTACTGCCGGTCTCGCCGCCCCTTGGTTTCAACGGGGTACCTCGACCGCTTATTCCTCATCCCTAGTGCGGCCGTCCGCACCAACGGTTCAAATCTCACCCGATCAGCGCCCGACCGAGCCGGGTGACTGAGTCATGTTTACATCAAGACATTAACCAAGGGTAACGGAATGAGTCTGTGACCCCCAACACTCATCAGGCCAGAATCCGCTTCCTGTGACCGCCAACCCATTGGCCTGACGTGACTACCACAGGACCCGGTCAAAGACTAGAAGACTCATGGATCGTGCGGAGACTCCCAGGGCACAGGCTGTTGCAAAAATGCCGCAAAGCCTACATTCGCGGCAGGTTTCGGCAGGGAAAAGCTTAAAGCGTGGTCTCGGCGTAGTGGCAGGCGACCAGGCGGTCATCCACGGGGCGGAGCTCCGGCCGCTCCTGGGCGCAGCGCTCGGTGGCGAAGGGGCAGCG